>JANOXZ010000724.1:0-17687 GCA_031418695.1 Synechococcales cyanobacterium VAR_35_metabat_10 | reverse complement strand
AAAAGAGGTTTTTGTGAAACGAGTTTTAAGTATCATTCTGGGCGGTGGCGCAGGTACTCGACTGTACCCCCTGACTAAACTCAGAGCTAAACCGGCAGTACCACTGGCTGGTAAGTATCGGCTGATCGATATTCCGGTGAGTAACTGTATAAATTCAGAGATATTTCAGCTCTATGTACTTACTCAGTTCAACTCCGCCTCGCTGAACCGCCACCTGACCGCTGCTTACAATTTTAGTGGCTTTACCAAAGGCTTTGTGGAAGTGCTAGCAGCACAGCAAACCCCCGAGAATCCCAACTGGTTTCAGGGCACTGCCGACGCGGTGCGCCAGTATTTGTGGATGTTTGAAGATGCGGATGTAGATGAATTCTTAATCCTATCTGGCGACCACCTTTACCGGATGGATTACCGTTTATTCGTAGAACGTCATCGCCAAACCAATGCTGACATTACCATTTCGGTAGTACCGATGGACGAAAAGCGGGCTTCCGATTTTGGCCTGATGAAAATTGATGATAAAGGCCGAATTGTAGATTTCAGTGAAAAGCCTAAAGGTGACGAATTAAAGGCCATGCGGGTAGATACCCAGTCTTTGGGTCTAACTGCCGAACAAGCCACTGAGCAGCCCTATATTGCCTCGATGGGGATTTATGTCTTTAAGAAGCAAGTTTTGATTGATTTATTGAAAGCATCTTTAGACCAAACCGACTTTGGCAAAGAAATTATTCCGGGAGCTGCTGGTAAATACAATCTGCAAGCATTCTTGTTTGATGGATATTGGGAAGATATCGGGACGATCGAGTCTTTCTATGATGCCAACCTGGCTTTGACTCAGCAGCCTTTGCCTGCATTCAGTTTCTATGACGAAAGCGCGCCGATCTACACTCGATCGAGATATTTGCCACCCACCAAAATGTTCGATGCTCAAGTCACCGAATCAATGATTAGCGAAGGCTGCATTCTGAAAAACTGTCGGGTACACCATTCAGTCTTAGGTGTGCGGACTAGAATTGGTGCTAATTGCACGATCGAAGATGCCCTGATTATGGGTGCCGATATGTATGAGCCATTCGGCGAACGGGTCAACAAAGCCGAGCGTGGCGAAATTGCTTTGGGCATTGGCGCAGGCAGCACTGTCAGAAGAGCAATCATCGATAAAAACGCCCGCATTGGCACCAACGTCCAAATCGTGAACAAAGATAATGTCCAAGAAGCCCAACGGGAAGACCAAGGCTTCTATATCCGCAGCGGCATCGTAGTAATTCTCAAAAACGCCACGATCGCCAACGACACTGTAATCTAACAAACTGTATTTACATTATTAAAAGCCTTATTCCATAGCGGATGAGGCTTTTGCTATTAGCTATCAATCATCAAAACCCGCACAATACTACCAGCAGCAGCATTCTGACCCACCGGCAACATCACCAAAGCATTAGCTCGCGCCAAATTAATTAAATTACCTGAGCTATGACCCCCAGCCACTGGCATAAATTCTTGCCGATCGCTGTTAATTTCCACCCTTCCCCACAAATAACTTTCTCGCTTACTGTCTGATCGCAAATCAACTCCAGTCACTGCTTCCGTCCAAGGCAACTGCGGACTGTCCACTCCAGCCACCTGCTGAAATCCCAAATAGATAAAACGCCAACAGCTCACTAATGCCGAAACCGGATTTCCGGGCAGCCCAAAATACAGAATCTGTTGACTATTTCTCTGAAAAGTCGCTACTGTCAGCGGTTTACCCGGTTTCACTGCCACCGCCGTAATCTGAATCTGACCACCTAGCTCCGCCAACACCCGATCGACGTAATCATAATCTCCCACCGATACCCCGCCAGTAGAAAGTACAATATCTGCTGAATCAATCGCCTGCTGCATCATCGCAGCTAACTCCAGCGGATTGTCTGGTGCATTCCCTATCAAAACTGGCTCACCACCCCACTGTTGAATCAAAGCCGTCAAAGCATATTGATTAGAATCCACAATTTGGCCAGGAGCCAAAGCAGCACCGGGCTGTACCAACTCATTACCAGTAGAAAGAATTGCCACCCGAGGCTGCCGATAGACCTGGACTTGAGGATATTGAGCCGCTGCTAAAACGGCGATCGCAGCAGGCAATAGCTTTGTCCCTTTGGTGAGCAATACTTCACCGGTTTTGGCAAAGTCACCCTGCCGCCGCACAAATTCGCCCTGAGCCGTCGCCGGTTTAATGATCTGGAGCTGATTATCAACCCGCTGAGTATTTTCTTGCATCAAGATTGTATCAGCACCAGTGGGCAACATTGCCCCAGTAAAAATCCGCGCAGCCTGACCCGATTCAATACTTTTCGTTGGTGCTACCCCGGCTGGAATTTCGCTGACCACTTGCAGATGATCCATGCCAGCCTGTAGATCCGACCAACGCACCGCGTAGCCATCCATCGCCGAATTATCCCAATGGGGAAAATCTAATTTACTCACCACCGACTCTGCTAAAATCCGATGCAGAGCTAGAGATAAAGAGATAGTCTCAATATCTGCCACCGCCTGACTCAACTCTAAAATTATTGCTGTTGCTCGATCAGTGCTAATCATTAGTTTGCCAGCCTCACGATCGCGTCTTTAACGTTGGCTGGCAGTTGACGCATTATTTTGCCTTTTTCCACATCTACGGCCACTAAGGCTACCGTAGCAGTAGTATAGGTAATCGTTTGATCTACTGACTGAATTTCGTAATCCCATTTAATTCTTACCCCATCCAGGTTTTGCACCTTGCATTTCACTACCGCTGTTTCCCCCATTTGCAAAGCTCGATGGTAGCGTAAAGACATTTCTACTACCGGCAAATCGCAGCCCATTTCTACCAAACTGGCAAAGTCAATCCCGATCGACTTCATACATTCAATACGGGCTTGCTCCATCCAAGTCACATAAGCACCATGCCATACCACACCCCCATAATCAGTATGGTGGGGATATACCGTAATTGGATAATCAAACCAGTTTTCGTTAACAGCATTGTAAGCAAGTTTTTCAATGCTAAATTGTGATTCTGCTGATGAATTGGATAGCTTAGAGGGGTTGGGCATAAGTCGGTAGATTTTCAAGGCTTCCTGGGTTATGGTAACTCAATATGAACCGGGCATATTATATGAATCTAAGGCGATCAACGACTATTTTGATTGGACTGTTAGCTTGCGTCTTGCTGGCTTTCACAGAAGTTAAGACAGAATCTCAAAGCATCCAATTCACCCCTAAACAACAGCAAATTTTAAAATCGATCGCTCCCGCCCAGATCATTTATTTAGGTGAAATCCATAACTCGACCACCGATCATGCTGATCAATTAGCAATTCTGGATTATCTCCGTCAACAAAAATCTTCATCGAAGTCTGGTTTGGCGATCGGCCTAGAGATGTTTCAGAAACCCTACCAGCCGATCATTGATCAATATCTAGCCGGAAAAATCTCTGAAGAGCAGCTAGTTGCACAAACTCAATACAAAAAACGCTGGGGCTGGCCATGGGAAAACTATGCACCATTGTTACAATTTGCCAAAGCGCACCAAATACCAGTAATTGCCCTTAATACCCCTACCGAAATTTTGCGCAAGGTATCTAAAGGCGGCCTAGAGAGTCTCCAAGCAGCAGACTTTCAATATATTCCTCCTGCTAGTGAAATTAATAAATCTAACCTGACCTATCGTGATCTGATCTTGGAATCTTATCAACAGCATCAAGCCCAGGCAGTAGCCACCAGCCCAGACTTCGATCGATTCTACACCGCTCAGCTTTTGTGGGATGAAACCATGGCAGCCACGGCAGCCGAGTTTTATCAGCAACATCCTCAAACTCAATTAGTAGTAATTGCGGGTCAAGCGCATATTCGTTATGGCCATGGTATTCCCGATCGAGTATCTCGCCGTTTAGCCAAAACTATGCTGAAAAAATCAGTGATTCTCAGTAGTGATGAAACCAGTAATGAAATACGGGAAAAATCTATCGCCGATTTTTTATTCAGACCAATGCAAAAAAAAGAACCGCCACTTCCCAACTGAAGTTTAGCGGTTCTCAATATCCTCTCATTTCGATCGGAAGAATAACCCTGATTTTATTTTGCGAATATAGATTCGCAGATTGTATCTATCTAGGCTGAATCAACAGACGAGCATCGTTACCAGGTGCATAATTAACTTGGTTAACACCATCATTTAAGATCTGAGGAGTTAACAAAACAATTACTTCTTGACGTTGATTAGACTTATTAGTGCTGCGGAACAGAGCGCCCAAGATGGGGATATCACCCAAAATTGGCACCTTAGTTACGGTAGTTCGATCGCTTTCTTGGATAATTCCAGAAAGAATCAAAGTCTGACCATCACGCAAACGAATTTCGCCAGAGCTGAGCGTCCGCTCTTGGAGCAAGGTGATGTTGCCATCACCAGTAGGAAACTGACTGCTGATTGCAGAGACGGTAGGGGAAACACCGACTGAAACAAATCCATTGTCATCAATGCGATTAACATTTACATCCAATGTCAAACCAGCATTTTTGATAATTGGTTTGCGAGCAATTAAAACTGCACCAGCATTTCCGGCAGATGTTGTTGCTTCAAAACCACCAAACACTTCTTGAGTTAACTTAATCTTTGAGCTTTGACCTTCTTGTACAACCATGGTTGGATCAGTTAAGATTTTGCCATTACCACTAATAATTTGTGCTTGCAAAGTAGCCAAGAACTTACTTGGGATTTGAAAAGCGGTAGGAAGACCGTAAGTGTAGGTAGCAGGAGTAAAAGTACCATCAGATGCGGTCTTTGGTGGAGTATAGCCCGTTAAACCAGGTTGGTATGGATTGTCAGTGGGGCTAAATGGTGCTCTAGCAAAAGGAACAGAAACTCCTCCATTGCCATTACCAGATAAAGGTGTTTCCCCAACAGGTGTACCTCCAACATTTATACCATTATTGGAGTATGGTGCACTAGGAGTATAGTCAATAAACGGTGTAGAACCTAATGCAGGTAAAGTCACGATCGGCTGAGAAACTACTCCACCAGAAATTTGACTGGATTTTGCTGGATTATAGCCACCATAGTTATAAACTGCGGCACCATTATCTACACCCACAATACCGTTACCAGTACCAAAGGAGAAACTGCTTTTAAGGTCATCAACGTTGCTGAGGTTAATATCAACAATTTTGACGTTTAAAGCGACTTGACGACGACGAGCATCCAAACGGGTAAGCATGGCAGTGGCCATTTCTACTTTGCGCAAAGGACCAATCAAAGTAACCGCGTTCAATCGTGAATCGGTGCTGATAGCCAGACCTCTTAATACCAAAGGTGCATTACCTTCAGTAGCCTTCAGGTTCAAAATTTCGGGAGTTCTAACTTCTACTGTACGGAAATTTGCCGAGCCTACAGTACCAACGTTTTCGATCGTAACTTTTTCCCGAGAAAGCTGAGTTTCAGCACCTTGAGTAGTCAAAAAACCCGAAGCTGCTTCTACGTTTACTTGATTCAAACGAACAGTGCGAACTACTGTACCGCGAATAGAATCGGGCAGTCTAGAACCAGCAAAAATAGTGTTACCTACTCGGTTAGCTTCATAGCCGGTAATTTGCAGAACATAGTTAAAAGCGTTTTCCACTGGCTCGTTTTTCAAATTCAACGACACAGTAGGTTCAGCAATAGCTTCACCAGGTTTAGTTGCTATAGGCGAAGTATAAGCTAAGTTCAGACCAGCACTACGGCTAAGCAATTCCAGTACTTCCCGTACTGGTGCTTCTTTCAGGACGATCGATACACGAGCATCGGAATCTAACTTAATTACAGGTGTAGCAGCATCGATACTCGATACGCTGATATCACCCACGGGTGGAGCAACAGCACGAGCCTTAGTAGGAATAGATGGAGCAGTAGTTCCTACTGGCAGGCTGCCAGTTTCACCAACGGTTACGTTGGGGTTGGGAACCAAAGGCTGCTGGTTGCCATTGCTCACTTGAGCTAACTGCAAGTCTTCAGCAAAAGCAGGCTGGACAGCTACGGAAGCAACTATGCTTCCGAGCATTACTTGGGTAAAAATTCTAGTGGTTTTTTTCACGATCGAACTCCTGAGGCAGAGGTTTAGTTTAAAGGATGAATCAGCAATTGCTGATTATTTTTTCGCTGGAGCAGCGGCGGTGGCAGCGGTTGCTGCGGCGGCAGCATTTTCTTCTGTAGTCAGCGGAATAATTGCTTGTAGCTTGAAACCAGCTTTAAGTTTGGCAGCAACTCCAGCAGTATTTGCTACTCCTGTATTCGTAGTCGGACTACGTAAATCCGCCTTAAAATCTTTAAGAATTAGAAATCTATCCATTCTTTCTACAGTTCTTAAGATTGATTGAATTTGCTCAAAGCCACCAGTCATTTCAACATCGATCGACTTACGACGAATCTTGCCGTTGAGTGCAGAACCCAAAGCACCATCATTAATTGTGCCAGTACCAGCAGAATCAGGAACAAACTTCCGTAGTTCGCCTTGTCTTTCGTTAACTAGCTTGTTTAAATCTAGTAACAAAGTATCTAGCTTTTTATCGTTGGCGAACAAATTCAGCACTGCTTCTCTTTGAGCAGTAGCCACTTTAAATTTCTCTTCGACCTCAGCAATTTTAATTGCATTGTTTTTACGATCTTGAATTTGCTGATTTACATCGTTAACTTTAGCTTGCAACTCTTGGTTAGCTTGGAGTTTAGGCATCACATAAGTAGCTACACAAAAACCAGCGGCAATCAATCCAATCACACCAACGACTCCACCAATTACCAACGGGGAAAGTGTCAGTCCAAAAATCACTGGATGGTTGGGGGCATCAGCTAGATAAGTGGTGTCATCTAGCTGAGTAGTGTTCATTAAATCTTCGCTATATGTCATGGCTTGATCACCTTTTGTTGCTGTAAAGTCTTCAATCTAGTTACAATGCCCATTGCGCCTTTGCGTTCTAATTCTTGCAGCAGTTCTGTTGCCGGAATTTGTTTCAAAGCAGTTTGAAGCTTGTACTTAACTGATTTGGTAATAACCTCTGTAGTGCTATTAGTGGCAGTACCACCTGCATTTTTGTCAGATGTACTTGTTGCTAGCGAAACTTTATTTTCTACTAACTCCGAGCTAATCAATTGAGTCTCTTCTGGATTAAACAGTGGTGACTGTTTGAGAGTCAGGATAAAGCTGTTTACGTCATTAAAAGACTGTGCTATGCCTTCTACTTCTATTTTGACTACTGGAGAATCGATCGTGGTAGGAGCTGGACTAGCTGCCACTGGAGCCGCTGCTGGAGAAGGACTAGCCGCAGGCGAGGCACTAGCAGATGGACTAGGACTTCCTTTAGATGTGGCACCACTACTATCCACAGTCGGTGGAGTAGCAGCTAACTTGGTAGCCGCAGCGCCCGGAACACCAGAGGTCTTGGGAGTTACTGCTGTGGCGACAGTAGCAGCCTGAGTAATCGAGGAAATCTGCACATTTTGAGGAGTACTTTCGCGGAACTCATGCATGATTGCTGACCAAGGACGAACTAGATTGAAAGCCCCAGCCAAAGACTGAGATTCTTGCTCAGTCTGAGCAATCTTAGCTTGCAAAGTAGTCAACTTAGTTTCTTGTTCTTTAGCTGCCCCAAGCTCTTTGTCTAACTTAACTTGTTTAGCCTGTAGTTCTTCACCCTGCACACCAAGAAGCATCCAGAAAGCTCCAGTAGCAAGCAATGCTGCTACCCCAACTCCCAAACCTGCAAAAATTGGAGCTTTAGAATAGTTAGTAGTGCGAGTAGTGTTGGAATTGCCTCGATCGGCTGGAACAGAAAGATTCTGATATTCTGGTCTGTTTTTGAGAAAATTGATATCTACGTTATACATGGTTTAATTAACCTCCCGCATTCCCAAACCTAGAATAATTCCTAGACCGGGTCTTTGCATTAATGGAATATCTAAATTGGTTTCGATGCCCAAAGAAGCAACTGGATCAATTTGGGTAGCTGGCACACCAAGTCTTTGGGTAAAGAATAAGTCAAGCTGACCTAATCCACCACCAGGACCAGCTAAGAGCAATTGCTCAATGCGCAGGTTGCTGCTGTGGTTGCTGTAAAAGTCGATCGAGCGTCTAATTTCATCGGCTAGGTCGGCTAATACTCGCATTAACACATCCATTCCAGGTCCGATGGTTTCGTCGTCACCGACTGTAGTGATATTGCTTACAGGAATGTCGGGAATATTGATACCTTGTAAAATGTCGGAGTTGCGAGTAGAGGGCAAGTTCATGCCACTGCCCAGAGCTTCCAACATTTGCTGGGTACCGATCGATACGGTACGGTTGAACTGGGGAACACCATTAACAATAATGGCAATTTCGGTGCTATCAAATTCAATGTCAATCAGCACAACTGCTTCTTGAGGAGCGAATTGGCGCAGTTGTTCGCGCATAGTACGCAACAGCGAGAAGCTATTGATTTCGAGTACTTTGACGGCCAAGCCAGCCCGTTGGAAGGTTTCGATGTAACTATCAGTAATTTCCCGACGAGTAGCTGCCAGCATTACCTGCATTTTATCGAGTCCGTCTTCGTCGGTGATTAACTCTAGTTTTTGATAGTCAATATCGACTTCTTCCCGAGGATAAGGAAGATACAGCGCGGCTTCATGATTGAGTACCATGTCATGCATTTCAGCATCACTCAATTCGGCAGGCAATGGGATGAGACGGGTGATTGCTTCACGCATCGGTACAGCGGTACAGACGAATTTAGCAGTAATTTTATTGTCCTTGAGAGTTGCAGCAATGAGGTCTGCTAGCTCAGCCTGGTTGACAATGCGGCCTTCTTCAAAAACTCCAGCAGGTACATCCGCTGAACACAGGTTCAAGAGTTTTACGTCAGCACCCTGTTTTTTTAGTTGTACTACATTGATCTTTTCCGGCCCTAGTTCGATGGCCACACCTTGGCCACCTTTGTTGGAAATTAGATCTTTTAAACGATTCAACATAAGCTGTATTGGCTCATACCTACGAAATTCACAAGTTGTGTCAGTTAGCCATTGTCATTTAGCCATTCTTTATTCTGGTTAGATTAAAAGCTGGTAAAAGCATCTCAATCCTCACAGAACAAAACCAAGTTCCTGAGCTAGCATCTCCATTTAACTTACCCAGGTAACACCCCAACGGGAACAACATCAGTAAAAAAAATGCAATTTGTGAAGTCTACAGTTGGCAATCTTAATTAGGGATGTTATGGAAGGGTCAAAAGTCTTTGACTGTCAAGGTATTTATACGGAGTATAAGTTACAAAATCAGATGTTTTTTGGTGATGTTACGTGTATATACGGATGGCTCACGACATTTCCACCAAGTGTTCTTGACGATCAAGTTTTAATAATTAACTAAAGATGATCTTAATAGGCGACAAATCAACCACTAAGTTGATTAACAATCGATCACCTTATGTGCAAGCGAAGCTATCGGCTACAATGGAGCGACTGAATTTTTTGAAGGTCATATCGATATGGATGCCGCTACTTACCTCAAGACTCAACTCTCTTTAGCGTTGCAAGCAGCCTTTGGGGCAGAGTATGCCGAGGCTGATCCTATGCTAGTGAACGCTAGCAATCCGCAGTTCGGTGACTACCAAGCCAATGTGGCAATGGGTTTGGCTAAGAAATTGGGGCAGGCACCTCGATCGATCGCCCAACAAATAGTAGACAAGCTGGATGTATCGGCGGTTTGTGTGCCGCCTAATATTGCAGGGCCGGGGTTTATTAATTTTCTGCTGGCTCCCAATTACTTGGCAGGAGAGATTCGATCAATTCATCAAGATCCGCGATTAGGAGTGGCCAAAATCCCCCAGCCCCAAAAGATTGTAGTGGATTTCTCTAGCCCCAATATCGCCAAGGAAATGCACGTCGGACATCTGCGATCGACCATTATTGGCGACTGTATTGCCAAGGTACTAGAGTTTCGGGGTCACAATGTGTTGCGGCTGAACCATGTGGGCGATTGGGGCACCCAGTTTGGCATGTTGATTTGCTATTTACAAGAAGTCTATCCCAGTGCTTTAGATACGGCAGATGCTTTAGATATTGGAGATTTGGTGACTTTTTATAAGCAGGCTAAAATCCGGTTTGACGAGGATGAGGCTTTCCAGACGGCAGCCCGCCAAAAGGTAGTGGAGTTACAGGCTGGGGAAGAGTTGACGATTAAGGCTTGGAAGTTACTCTGTGAACAGTCCCGGCGAGAATTTCAGGTAATCTACGATCGGCTGGGGGTGACTTTAACTGAACGCGGTGAATCTTTTTATAATCCCTATTTGGCTGAGACAGTGGCAGAATTGGATTCTCTGAAATTGGTGGAGGTCAGTGAGGGTGCTAAATGTATTTTCAATGAAGGCTTTACTAATAGAGAGGGTGATCCACTGCCATTGATTATTCAAAAATCTGATGGCGGCTACAATTACGCCACTACTGATCTAGCGGCAGTAAGATATCGGATTAGAGAAGACCAGGCCGATCGAGTGATCTATATTACTGATGCTGGTCAAGGCAACCATTTTGCTCAGTTTTTCCAAGTGGCCAATAAGGCGCAATGGATTCCGGCAGGTGCAGAGATTGTCCATGTACCTTTTGGGTTGGTGCAGGGCGATGATGGCAAAAGGTTAAAGACTCGATCGGGTGACAATGTCAAACTAAAGGAGTTACTAGATGAAGCAGTCGATCGGGCAAGACAAGATCTCACGCAACGCTTAGCTACCGAAGAACGCAGTGAAACACCAGAGTTTATTGAAAATGCTGCTCAGACTACTGGTTTGGGGGCAGTAAAGTATGCCGATCTCAGCCAAAACCGGCTCAGTAACTATATTTTTAGTTTCGATAAAATGCTGGCGCTGCAAGGTAACACTGCTCCTTATATGTTGTATGCCTACGTGCGGGTACAGGGAATTGGTCGGAAGGGTAATATTGACTGGAATGCAGTGCAGACGACTCAAGTGGTTTTAACCGACGAAAGTGAACAGGTTTTAGCCAAACATTTGCTGCAATTTGATACGACTCTGGCGGAATTAGAGCGAGATTTGTATCCGAATCGACTCTGTCAGTATTTGTTTGAGCTGAGCCAGAAGTTTAACCAATTCTTCGATCGCTGCCCAGTACTCACTGCTGATAGCGAGGAAATCAAGGTATCACGGTTAATTCTGTGTGATCTGACAGCACGGACTCTAAAGCTGGGCTTGGATCTGTTGGGGATTGAGGTGCTCGATCGGATGTAGAATTCTCTGAAACATAGATGGTGGGCTGTTGCTGAGCGGAGCCGTAAGTCCTACGGACGACCTAGCGGTACGCGTAGCGTCACTGTTAAGTGATAGCACTGCCCACCCTACAACTCGTTTAATATTTTTTCACATAGATATAATACGGAGACGGCTTGATAGTCGCCTCTTTGTTTTTAGAAAAAATAATGCAACGATTTAATCTCAATATCTTTAAACAGTTTTGGTCGATCGCTAAGTTCTATTGGTCTGGCGAAGAAAAATGGCGAGCGCGGGGGCTATTGCTGCTGGTGGTCATTTTGTCTTTGGGCTACACTGGCCTGAGTGTAATGCTCAACAGCAAACGGGGTGAATTAATCTCGGCTTTATCAGCCAAAAATGAAGAGCGGTTTTGGCAGACTATTTTAGTCTTTGTGGGTATCTTGGTGGTCTATGCACCGCTTTACGCTGGCTATGTTTACTTACGTGATCGACTGGGTTTGCAGTGGCGACAGTGGTTGACTGACCATTTTGTCGATCGATATTTTCAAAACCGGGCATTTTACAACCTCAATCATGCTGCCAATATCGATAACCCTGACCAACGGATTGCCGAAGATGTAAAGAGTTTTACCCATGAATCTTTGCACTTATTGCTGGCAGTGGTGGATTCTTTGCTGGCGATCGGGGCTTTTAGTAGTGTGCTGTGGGGAATTTCTAAGCCACTGATCGGATTTTTAATCCTCTATGCTCTGATTGGTACTCTGACTACAGTAGGGATCTTTGGGAAGCCTTTGATGCGGCTGAATTTTGAGCAACTGAAGAAGGAGGCCGATTTTCGGTTTAGTTTGGTGCGGGTACGAGAGAATGCCGAAGCGATCGCTTTTTATCAAGGTGAGCAGTATGAGTCAGAACAAATTAAAGGCCGCTTTGTAGAGGTTTTCGCTAACCTGAAGCGCTTGATATTTTGGGAATTGAATCTGAATATTTTGACTAACGCCTATGAATTTATTCCCTTTGTATTACCCGCGATCGTGGTGGCTCCAGGGATTTTTGCTGGGGAGTTAGAAATTGGTAAAGTCACTGAGGCGCAGGGCGCTTTTATTCGGGTCTTTTTCTCATTGAATCTGATTGTGGCGCGCTTTCAGTCATTAACAAGTTTCGGAGCAGGCGTGGAGCGGCTATATACATTTTTGCAGTCCTTGGAAAATTCCGGCTCGATAGCTACAGCGACTGACACAGAGTCTAATAAGACCGATGAGTCTTCTGAGATAGAGCCAACAACTATTAAAACCGAAACAGCCGATCGATTGGCACTAGAGAATATGACCTTACAAACCCCTAACGGTCAAAGAACCTTGGTGGCGGATTTATCGGTAAATTTGGCTCAGGGGGAAGGTCTGCTAGTTAGAGGGCCTAGTGGCTGTGGCAAGAGTTCTTTACTAAGGTCGATCGTTGGTTTATGGGATACAGGCAGTGGTACTATTCTGCGACCAGCTTTAGACCAAATGCTGTTTTTACCCCAGAAGCCCTATATGGTTTTGGGCACATTGCGTGATCAACTGCTATATCCCAAAGTGGATATGGAGGTTGATGATCAGCACCTGCGACAGATTTTATTGCAAGTAAACTTACCAGATTTGGAGCAAAGAAGTGGTGGCTTTGATGCTGAACAAAATTGGGGTGAAGTACTATCTTTAGGTGAACAGCAGCGGCTGATTTTTGCCCGTTTATTGCTCAATAAACCTAGCTATGCAATTTTAGATGAGGCCACTAGTGCTCTGGATCCCCAGAATGAAAAACAACTCTATGAACAGCTTCAAGCATCTGGGATGACTTTTTTGAGTGTGGGACATCGGGAAAGCTTGAGTAATTATCACAGATCGATTTTAGATTTAACTGCGGCTCAAACTTGGTCACTCAAATCTTCCAAATTAACTGAAAATACTTTGGTGTAAGAAATTACTTTTGCCAATCCTTCATCACTGAGCCACCCCAATCTCAGCAATTACTGGTAAATGGTCTGATCCTACATAGCTGCCAGCTTTCATGGAAATTGTCCGCAGTTCAAACTTGCCAGATCTGGTAAAAATATAATCGATCGGCACCGACAGCCAGGGCTGCAAAAACTCTGGCAAAGCTCTAATTTTCATTGGCGACCATGTTGGAATTATCCCAAAACCCTGACGGGCATTGTCTAATCTGGATTTTTCTACGAACTTATGATAAAAAGGCGACCACATACTGATATTAAAATCTCCGCCCATAATTAGTGGTGCTGCGGAACCAGATAAGTATTCAGCTAAGTTATCTAACTGCTCATTCCGCGCTAAAAATTGCTCTTTGTTCTGCGGTGAAGATGGATGGGTGGCAACTACAGTAAATGCTCGATCGCCCTGCCTTAAATTCTCAATAATAGTTGTATTGTAATACTTCGGATTATTGAATAAAACCTTGGTACCATTGAGATCAAGCTTGGTATAGACTACAGACTGGGTATTCCGACCAACCGAGAAAGGTAAAATATCATTCAAAGTATCTAATTGTTGCTGTCCAGGTGTCGTAACTTCATAAAACATGGCAATATCTGGATTCTCTTTTCTCACCAGTTCTAAGATTGCCGGATAGTTTTGATTATAAATCCAAGCGTTACAAGACAACACTTTGAGTAAAGGTGTAGATTGATGATTGGTAGGCAGATACCAAGTCAACAAATTCGCTGAAAGTATGGAGACACAAACCAATCCCACTAAAAATAAATGCTTGCGCTGACTAATCGCAACAAATCCTAACAATATTAAAGATCCTACCCAATACTGAATCTGAAAATGCGATAATCTCTCTACCAGAAAAGTAAATCCCCATAGTGAACTTCCTACAGCCACAGAAACCAAACACATTAGTAAACCTAGGGCTATCATTGCAAATTTGTCAGTCCAAGCCATGTTGTTGGGGGGTATTTATTAGTGATAGCTTTGCTTACATTTATAGTAATCGATGAAACCGATTAATTGCAGCTCCAGCATAATCGATTTTTCTTATTGCCTTAAGTTTCTGCAATCAGACTAGTAGTC
Organism: Synechococcales cyanobacterium VAR_35_metabat_10; assembly: GCA_031418695.1. GTDB lineage: Bacteria > Cyanobacteriota > Cyanobacteriia > Cyanobacteriales > Chamaesiphonaceae > JAAFHZ01. The sequence goes on along the minus strand of JANOXZ010000724.1, from coordinate 3,372 downwards.
TTAGGCTTAAGTCCAGATCCCATCAAGAATTCGAGGGGCGAGCGGAGCCAAACCCCAATTTATGCTACTTGGATTTACGCTGTGCTGTACTAGCGAGTTTCTGTATTTTCAGTTTTAGGCTAGAATGGCAGGGTTGCGATCGAACTAAAAACTATGACCCGAGCCATTATTGAGACAGACAAAGGCACCATCAATATTCAATTCTTTGATGCTGATGCCCCCAACACAGTCAAAAACTTCGTAGATCTTTCCCAAAAAGGCTTTTACGACGGATTGATCTTCCATCGGGTAATCCCTAACTTTATGGTGCAGGGTGGCTGCCCCCAAGGCAGTGGTACCGGCGGTCCTGGCTACAAAATCAACTGTGAAATCAACAAAAACAAGCATGAGGCTGGTAGCTTGTCGATGGCTCATGCTGGTCCAAATACCGGTGGTAGTCAGTTCTTTATTTGTCACTCTCCTCAGGGACACTTAGATGGAGTTCACACTGTATTTGGCAAAACTCCAGATATGAACGTGGTTAATGCCATCCAAAAAGGTGACAAAATCGTATCTGTCAAAATCGAACCAGATGCATAGATTTCATTGAAAATCTTTGGATAGTGGGCAAGGTTACTGAGCTTTGTTGAAGTAACCTTGTTTAGATATCAACCAAGCTTTTGATCAATAATTCACACTAAATTTATTTAATCGATCGACCTCTCCCCTAAACCCATGAAACTACCAAAAAAAATCATGCTCCTCGGTGCCGGGGAACTGGGCAAAGAATTTATCATCGCTGCCCAGCGGCTAGGATTGTATGTGGTGGCAGTCGATCGCTACCCCAATGCCCCGGCTATGCAGGTTGCTGATGCCAGCGCAGTTATTTCGATGCTAAATGGGGATGATTTAGAACGAGTGGTGCAAGAATTTCAGCCAGATATTATCGTGCCAGAGATTGAGGCGATTCGTACCGAGAAGCTACAAGAATTTGAAGATCGCGGGATTACGGTGATTCCCACTGCTAAAGCCACTGATTACACCATGAACCGCGATCGGATCAGAGAGTTAGCCAGTAAAAAGCTAGGAGTGCGAACAGCTCGCTATGCTTATGCCACCAGTTTAGAAGAATTAATTGCCAACTCCGCAGCCATTGGTTTTCCCAATGTGGTCAAGCCAGTGATGTCTTCTTCCGGTAAGGGTCAATCTACTGTCCACAGTGCTGCTGAAGTAGAAAAGGCTTGGCAATATGCTCTAGAAGGTTCACGGGGCGATAGTCTCAAAGTGATTGTGGAAGAATTTATTAACTTCCAGCTAGAAATTACGCTGTTGACCATTAAACAGCGTCAGGCTCCCACGATTTTTTGTGAGCCGATCGGCCATCGTCAAGAGCGAGGTGACTATCAAGAATCTTGGCAGCCAGCGGTGCTAACGACTGAACAATTAGAGCAGGCACAGTCGATCGCCACTAAAGTAACCGATGCTTTAGGCGGTGCCGGGATTTTTGGGGTGGAATTTTTTGTGACTCAGGATGAAGTGATTTTCTCGGAACTGTCACCGCGCCCCCATGATACTGGGATGGTGACTTTGATTTCGCAGAATTTGAATGAATTTGAGCTACACCTCAGAGCTATTTTGGGTCTGCCGATTCCGGTGATTCGCCAAACTGGTTACTCCGCCAGTGCAGTGATTTTAGCCACACAGCATTCCACGAGTATTTCCTACAGCGGAGTAGAGCAGGCTTTAGCGGTAGCCGATGTAGATATTAAACTTTTCGGAAAACCAGATAGTCGCCCTTATCGGCGTATGGGAGTGGCTTTGGCACAGGGAGGATCGATCGAGGAAGCACGCAGTAAAGCCAAGACAGCCGCTGGTTTGATATTGATAAGTTAAAAAATTGGAACTCTGGGCAACATCTTGATGCTAGCCAATATATTTGGCGATTTTTTCAGGGTAAATCTACTCGCTGAGTATCGTTGGCTAATTTGTGGGAATATTTTAGAAAGTTCAACAAAACAACTCATAGGCTTATCCCATGCAGACCCCTGGTGCAGAAAAGAAAACTACCGCTGGCATTTTCGCGATACTACTTGGAGGACTTGGCATTCACAAGTTTTACCTCGGCTACCAAACGGAAGGACTCATTACATTGGCCATCACTTTCCTGACCTGTGGAGCCGGAGGAGTAGTTATGAGCATTATTGGCTTAGTTGAAGGCATTGCTTACCTGTCAATGACTGACGAAGTTTTTGTTCAAACTTATATTAACAACAAAAAAGGCTGGCTCTAGAGCTAATTGGTATATGACCCTGCCGCCCTTATCTCGCTACTTAAACTGGGGCAAGCTAGTGTCGCTGGCAGCTCCAGTGGCCATCATTGTGCAGAGACAACCCAGCGATATTCCGTTGGGTGTTTGGGGTTGTCCTATTCGGCAGACGATCGGCTGTCCTTGTCCGACCTGTGGCATGACCAGAGCGGTGCTGTCGATCGGTCATGGCCAATGGCAGGCTGCATGGAATTATCATGCCTTTAGCTTTTTGCTGGTGGGGGGCAGTGTTTTAGTGGCCACTCATGCGCTGCTAGAGTTGATCAGTGATCGATCAATCCGCACGTTTTATACCAAGCTGTGGCAGCAGCCAAAGCCCTATGTGATTTTGGCTGTTGCTTACTTCTTGTATTATTTTTACCGTCTTTCTTCTCAGGGAATCCCTTAAGCCATGCTGATCAAAAAGAATCCACGCTTGTTGTTGTTTGCCTTACTGGGGATGACTTACTTGGCAGGTATTTCCCAAATCGAAGGCATTCCGGTGTTTTTGACTGGCTATGTAGCGCTGGTGCCGATTCAAATCGGCGTGCTGGGATATCTCTGGCTGTCTGGATATTTGCGTCCATCTCGATAATTGAAATTAGTGCTTATCTGCTGATTCTGTGATGTTGATCTGCTGAGATAATTCTTGCATCTTCAAATGAAGTGAATCCATGAAACTTTGTTTGTGGCCACCCCAGAAAACAGGTTGGCTGATTACTACATCACAAAAAAAAGGCACTAATATCTTTTCACCCTTGGGTAAAACTTTCCCCAAACCATAAATAAACACCGGGTAAATTGGCACCCCGGGATGACGCTTCGCTAAGTGGGCAATGCCATTATGAAAATTAGCGATCAATTCTGGTTCTCCTCTAGAGCCTTCGGGGTAAAGAATTAAAATCTCACCGCGATCCAACGCTTCAGAGCATTTAGCCAAAGGATGTTCGGTAGTTGGCTTATTACGATGGAGCGGAATAACTCCAATTATATGAATCACAAACCAGGCCAAAACAGGATTTGGTAAAAAATATTCTGCTGCTGCCACCGGTCGCAACTTGCTTAGCAACCGCAACGGAAAAAGCGTC
>JANOXZ010000723.1:0-17338 GCA_031418695.1 Synechococcales cyanobacterium VAR_35_metabat_10 | reverse complement strand
CATGCGCAGCCGAAGAAGCCAATCGCACCATTGGCGAAATTCGCGCCCAGTTGACCAACTCCACGGTCAGTATTCAATACGGCGGTTCAGTCAAACCAGACAACATCGATGAAATTATGGCTCAGCCAGAAATCGATGGGGTATTGGTCGGTGGTGCTAGCTTAGATGCCCAGAGCTTTGCTCGCATTGCCAATTACCAAGGATAAAATTTAAGTCCTAAAATTTCTATGAGCCTGCCCCTTTCCACAGATATCGAATATACCTGTCGATCGAACATTAACCTCTACAGCTCCACTCAGGCCGAAGGTTTGGCCTCCCAGGTCGCAGCGGGCCGCAAGCTCAAAATAGTTGATACCAACGTCGAGAACCAAGTAGTTCGAGTGCGATCGGTAGAAGATGATTATCCAGGTTGGCTGCTAGTGCGTGATCTGCGCCACTTAGAACCCAGCCTGTATTTTTATGAGCCATTGGTGATTGATCGCCCCGAAATTGAACAGCGGCTTTCAGCCATTATGGCTTTTGCCGAAGCAGCAATGGCGGTACCCAATCAATATTTGTGGGGCGGCACCGTCGCCCCCGATTACGACTGCTCTGGGCTAATGCAGGCGGCTTTTATGTCTCAGGGCGTATGGCTGCCCCGTGATTCTTATCAGCAAGAGGCTTTTGTCCAGCATATTTCGATCGATGAATTAATACCTGGTGACTTGATCTTTTTTGGCACCCCCCAAAAAACTGACCATGTGGCCATGCACTTAGGCGATCGGCAATATATTCACAGCTCTGGTGTCGAAATGGGCAGAAATGGCATTGGCCTTGATTTACTTTCAGCAGATAACCCAGACAAAATTGGCTTAGGCTATTGGCGGAAGCTGCGCTGTTGTGGCAGAGTAATGAGCAGCTACCAAAGTTTGGGCTGTGGTCGCTAAAAGAATAGATCAGGAGATAGCAAGATGGCTCGCCGCTCTGAAACTACGGCCAATGTGCGCGTCACCGATCACTCTTGGCAGAGAGGAGTTATTGGTGGAGAAGTACAAGCCGGAGACTTTACTTGGAAGTTTTGCTGGCGTTTTCGCGGCGAACGGGATAATTTATCGATCGAGCCTTCTTTGGGCAGAGCATTGATCCAAGATGCTCTGCTGCGCTTTTTGCTGAAATGGGATTATCAACTCGAAGCAGGCGGTGATTATACCTTTACGGTGAGAGCTAAGTTTTGATCTGGGTTTTAAGCTTAAATCGAGATTTTTCGGCTCTACTGCCCACAGACTGATAAAATTAGAAGCTGACTATTTTCTCCACCAACTCATGATCTCCAGCAATGACTTTCGGCCCGGTGTTTCAATCGTATGGAATAATAGCGTCTGGCGAGTAGTAGAATTTCTGCACGTCAAACCCGGTAAGGGAGCAGCCTTCGTGCGCACCAAACTCAAAAATGTCCAGTCTGGCAACACCGTGGAACACACCTTCCGAGCCGGTGAAACCATGCCTCAAGCTAATCTGGAAAAGAGCACCATGCAGCACACCTATAAAGAAGGTGAGCAATTTATTTTCATGGACATGGAATCTTACGAAGAATCCACCCTCACCGAAAAACAAATCGGCGATCGAGTGAAGTACCTCAAAGAAGGTATGGAAGTCAGCGTAGTGCGCTGGGGCGAGCAAGTATTGGAAGTAGAACTGCCCAATGCCGTAGTTTTAGAAGTCACTCAAACCGACCCCGGCATGAAGGGTGATACAGCAACCGGTGGCAATAAACCAGCGATCGTCGAAAGCGGTGCTCAGGTGATGGTGCCCTTGTTTATTACTATTGGTGAAAAAATCAAGATTGATACTCGCACTGATACTTACCTAGGTAGAGAAAAAGAATAGCCGGGTAGCTCAGACCTGCTGTGGTAGTATAAAACTGTGGTAATACATATATGTCGATAAATTTCCAAGAGCTACGTGAGCTAATCGCAGCGATCGCCAATACTGATGTGGTGGAGCTAAATTTAAAAAATGCCGATTTTGAGCTGGCCGTGAAAAAAAATCCGGGAGCAGTTACCACTGTCATATCCACCAACAATGCCCCTCAACCGGTGATAGTATCGGCGATCGATGTGTTGGCCGGGCCCGCAACGGTAGATAGAAAATGGGTGGAAGTAAAGTCGCCCATGGTCGGCACCTTCTATCGTGCCCCAGCTCCCGATGAACCCTCTTTTGCTTCTGTGGGCGATCGGATTGCTGTAGGTCAAGCAGTCTGCATTATCGAAGCCATGAAACTCATGAACGAACTAGAAGCCGAAATCAGTGGCCAGGTGATGGAAATCTTGGTGGAAAATGGCCAGCCAGTAGAGTTCGGCCAGATTTTGATGTATGTAAATCCGGGCTAAGTCTTTTAGGGTAGTAAAAACCCCGGCACTATTGCCGGGGTTTTTTGGTGAATATCAAGCTATTTTCTACCGACTACTGGGCACCTTGAATCGAACTAAAATCTTTCTTCAAGCTGGCGCGAGTCATTGGTTGATCTAGCTCCAGACCGCCTAACTCCTTTAATTCCTCGCCATTAACCGATAACCATACCTTTGCCCGAGGATCTAAAGCAGTAGCAGTATATATCACCTGAGCTAAACGACTTTGTAAGGAAGCAGCTCCAGCAGATCTGCTAAACTCTTCTGACAAATCGACCCGGATACCATTTTTATCAGCTTTTAGACCCAGCAGCTTAGTCCCAGCCGGAATAGCAGAAGAAGTTTTACCTTTAGGATCCTTGGCAGCAGTTTTGGTATTGAGCATTTCGCCAAAAGCCGCCTGCAAATTTTCTTCAGCCGTGCGGGTAGTTTTCTTCACGGGCAAATCGCTAGGGACTACTTCAATGCCCTTATCAGTGATTTGCACCTTGTTGATTTTAACGCTGTGTTCTGGAATGGGAATCGGTTCTACCGGCGGCACTTGCTGTACCGGTGGTACCACTGGTGGCGCAGGATTCAGAGGTGGTGCTGGTGGAGATTGATCTGGCTGCACTGCTACCGGTGGATTGCCGTTTTTAGGATCGATTTCTACCGTACCGCTAAACTTCACCGCTGGTCGAGGCATCAATACCGATACCCCAATTCCAGCAACCACAGCTCCAGCGGCGATCGCAGCTGCCAGTGTTTTAGGATTCATTTGTTTCATTGCTCTGACTCCACCACAAAAAATATATTGAATACTTGACCCAAATTATGTAGCATCTGGTGACTCCTCGATCTTATCAAATTCTAGCTGTTTCGACAGCCGAAAAATAGCCGAAAAAACTGTATCAAACAACCACCAACTTATCATTTAACTATCTTGGCTTTTGTCCTGGGGGTAGTTGAAAACGCACAAAGGTAGCGAGTTCCAATCTCTTATTCACCATTTTTACATCGAGAATTCGAGCAGTTAAACCAGCGCTTTCCAGCACTGCTAAATCCGCTTGATTATTCACGCTCTCAACAATGCTTTGCAAGACAAAGCCCGGTAGCGGAATTCGGTTTACTGTCCCCTGGGTATTAGTGAGCTTAATCTTACGACCACCACTAATCTCTACACCAGTTTCTAAGTCTAAATCCAATCGGTTCTTAGTATTAGCTCCATCAGTCAAACTCATTTGAAAACCTAGGCGGTTGCCAGCTAAAAAGCGTACTTGAGGATTCTCTACTTTATAGATAATTCCCGCCGAACCGCCAAAAATGGCTAAGCCTTTAGTAACAATTTCTTGTACCCGGTTGAGCACTTCCACCGACTTCAGTGCTTTGTTCAAATCACTTTCAGTCAAGGAAATCTTGACACCCGCTTGCAATGGCCGCGGCAAAGACTCTAACCGCAACTTGTTAGGATCACCTTGAAGCAACTTTGGATCGATCGAAATTGGGTCAGTTTCTAACTCAAAACCGTCAATCCGTAAATCCTTAGTCAGCCATAAGCCTTTCGCCGACATCCGCACCCGATCGGCCTTGCCATTAAGAATCTGCAAATTGGGGGCGTTGTCAATGCGCACCTGGATATTTTCGACCCGATTCACCCGAGCAGTAATAGCGCTTTCAACAGTTTTATCGGCTACGATACCGCCAAAAGAAAGAGCAGACAGAAAGCCCGTCAACAACGCTGTGATTAATTCCACCCCGCACTCCTGTTAAATTTTCAGATATCAATATGGCTAGCAGCTTGTAGATTTTTTGGCCAGAATTTTTGGTCAGAATTTTTTGGTGGGAAGATGGAGAAACACTTCTCCATCCCGCTCAACGTGATGATGGCACCCTAATTAATCACGCCAGCCAGTTTAGCATGACCAGCCCCTAGATACATTTTGTCATCAAATAAGTTTTCACCAAAAAATTCCCAACAAAATTACCCAATACTCGCAGCAATCCAAGAGCGAATTACCCCTTGCACTTCAGGGACGGGAATTTCTTGAGATTGTTTCGTCGATCGGGTAACTACCTCCACCTGGCCACTTTGCAGCGATCGACCGGTAACGATCCGATAGGGAATGCCGATGAGATCAGCATCTTTGAATTTCACCCCCGCCCGCTCATCCCGATCGTCCAAAATGGTTTCGATGCCCGCTGCATTTAGCTCCTGATAGAGTTGTTCAGCCGCCGCCATCTGCGCCGCATCGGTCACATTGGGTACACAGATAATTACTTGGTAAGGAGCGATCGCCACTGGCCAAATAATGCCGTCTTTGTCATAGGACTGCTCTACTGCTGCTTGAGCCAGTCGAGAAACCCCGACCCCATAGCAACCCATTACTAAAGGTTGTTCAGTGCCTTGTTCAGTAGTAAAAGTCGCACCCATGGCCTCGGAGTATTTGGTGCCGAGCTGGAAAATATGCCCAACTTCAATACCCCGCGCTGTTTCTAGAGTTTGGCTTAGATCATGGGTGGCTCGATCGCCCACCAATGCTGTGCGCACATCAACTTGAACAGGCAAAGGATAATCAGTATTCCAGTTGGCTCCGGTGATGTGATAGCCCGCTCGATCGGCTCCGGTGACAAAGTTAGTCAAGCCAGCCGCAGTGTTATCTACTAAGCGCAGAATTTTCGCTGTTACGGTACCGGGTTTAATACAATCATCACCTATTCCTGGGGAGATATAACCCAAGGGCAGCGGCTGAGCGACCCATTTACTCATGGCTTCGCCATCGGGTACCACCAAACCAATAATGGTCTTGGCCTGATAATCGGCAGCGCGTTTACTGAGTTCGTTGGTGAGTTTGACCTCGTTCACTTTTTGATCGCCGCGAATGCTGACCAGCACAATTACTGTGGTGCCGTTATCGTAAGTGGCTTGGTATAGAACATTTTTGACGATCAAACTAGCCGCACATTTCAAGACAGCAGTGAGTTTCTCGATCGTGTCACTGGCTGGGGTGGCTACTTCTTCTCTATTAATAAAGGTCGAAGCTACCGCATCAGCGGGCAAAGACACCGCTTTTTCCACATTGGCAGCATAGTGGCCATCAGCGGTATACAGCACATCGTCTTCACCGGCATCGGCCAACACCATAAATTCTTGGGAACCAGAACCACCGATCGCCCCGGAGTCGGCATCCACTGCCCGAAACTTTAGACCACAGCGGCGCAGCATATTGCTATAGGCCACAGCCATTTCTTGATAGGTTTCTTTCAAGCTCTCTTCATTGGCATGAAAAGAATAAGCATCTTTCATAATAAATTCCCGCCCACGCATCAAACCAAAGCGGGGACGAATCTCGTCCCGAAATTTGCTCTGAATTTGATAAAGGTTTTGGGGCAACTGCCGATAGGAGCGAATCATATCTCTTGCCACTGCGGTAATCACTTCTTCATGAGTAGGGCCAAGAGCAACTTCCCGCTGCTGTCGATCGGTGAAGGCAAACATAATGCCTTCAGCTTGAGTATAGGTATCCCAGCGACCAGACTGCTGCCAGAGTTCGGCGGGCTGGAGTTGTGGCAATAAACACTCTTGGGCACCAGTGGCATCCATTTCTTCTTGGACAATTCGCCGCACTTTATTGAGTACTCTCCACATCAGAGGCAAGTAAGCATATAGTCCGCTGCCGATCCGGCGAATATAGCCTGCGCGCAGCAACAGCTTGTGGCTAGGAATTTCGGCTTCTGCCGGTTCTTCGCGCAGGGTGACAAAGAGGCTCTGGGAAAGTCGCATGGTGCCGGTTAAGTAAAGGGGTGAAAATAAATGAAAGTCCATCATAGCAGGGGACACCGGACGGGTTAAGATTCTGGCAGGAATATATGGTATTGCTGTCCAGATGATCAGCTAAAATGGATCCGGCGCGAAACCTACGACCGCTTTATATAATTAAGATAAATTGGAGAAAAATATATGAAACAGCTAATTCGGATGGCGATCGTTTTTTGCCTGTGCCTAACCTGTCTGGTGGGTTTTGCGACTCCCTCTTGGGCTGAAACCGATACTGCCGTGATCACTCAGGGTAGTAACACTGCCGATTCTAAGCTGGGTACCGAATTCGGTAAAAAAATCGACCTCAATAATACCAATGTGCGGGCTTTCCGCAAGTATCCGGGACTGTATCCTACTTTAGCCAAAAAAATTGTCAACAGTGCTCCTTACAAATCAGTAGAAGATGTCTTGGCTTTACCTGGACTAAGCGAAAACCAAAAGTCTTTGCTCCAAAAGAATTTGGATAACTTTACTGCCACCAGCACCGACGATACTTTCAACGAAGGCGGCGATCGGTATAACAACGGCTATTACTAAACTTCTTAGCTATTTCTCAAAAAAAGTCCCAGTCGTTGACTGGGACTTTTTTTAATTGATTTTAATTGATTACCAACGGCTTATTTAAGAGCAGTCAGACTAGGTGGGAGTAAAACCTTATCAATCACATGGATTACACCGTTGCTTGCAACGTTGTCAGCCTTGACTACTTTGGCACCACCAACAGTAACTGAACCTTTGCTGGCAATGATATTGAGAGCACTACCTTCAGCGCTATCTACTTTGCCAGTTTTTACATCAGCCGCCATTACTGCACCAGAAATTACATGGTATTTCAACACCTTTTGCAAGGATGCTTTATTCTCAGGCTTCAGCAGCTTTTCTAAGGTGCCAGCGGGCAACTGAGCGAAAGCGGCATCGGTCGGAGCAAACAAAGTGTAAGGGCCAGTGCCAGAAAAAGCTTCTACTAATTCAGCAGCCTTGACGGCAGCTACTAACTTGCTGAAGTTTTTGTTACTAGAGGCTAGGTCTACGATATTGCCAGCAGTGGCTGCTGGAGTTTTGCCGGGAGCGGCAGGCTTACCAGCAGGCTTGTCCTGACTGGTAGTGATGGGCTTGCCAGAACTCACAGGTTTACCTGTGGTTGCAGGCTTAGCTCCAGGCGCAACAGTGGTTGCACCCGAAGAAGTGGCACCAGGATCTTTCTTGGTGGAGGGCATGGACTGGGCTTGCAGGGCACCAAAGCTGGTGACTGTTAGGGCTAAACCTAGTGTTGCTACTACGATATTACGAAGTTTTAAATCGTTCATGCGGAGTGAGACCTCATTTTTAGTGGAATTATTTAAGATAAAACTTAATGTTTTCCTGTGACTGTTAACTCCGTTGCCTTGTTCCCTGAGGGTAAAAAAAGTTTGAAATACTGTCGAGATGTCATCAGACCTCGTAATATTAAGTAGGCCATGTTGACCTCCTCGCACTTTAATTTGTTATGTCTTCTGGGCGCACCCACGATCGAATAACGCTAATTTCTCTCCCAATCCTCACCGGGATTAGTTTGTTGTTGACCCGCAATGCCGAACTCACTCTCTGGGTAGCAGGGAGTTTTTTGTTTGGTGGCTTAATGTTTGGCCCCGATCTAGATATTCACTCCAATCAATCCATCCGCTGGGGTTGGTTGCGCTGGATGTGGCAGCCTTATCGGCAAGCTATTCCCCACCGATCGGCTCTCTCCCATGGCCCTATTATTGGCACGGTCTGCCGCTTGCTATATGTGGGTTTATGGGTGATTTTGCTCGCTCTACTTTACCAATCAGTCTGTTATTTTTTGAAGTGGCCAATGTGGAATGAGCTACAGATCTGGCGATTAGTCCAGCAGTTTGTCACCAAGCATTACTCTATTCTATTGAGTATTTTTGTGGGTTTAGAAGTAGGCTCGATGAGCCATTATTCGGCAGATTTTTTGAGTTCGCTCTCTAAGAAAATCTTTGCTGAGAAAAAGCAGCCGATCGAGAAAGAAGAAGAAATCTTAGAAATACAGCAAAAACCACGTAGCAGCAAAAAATCTCGACAAAGACGCAGGACTTGATGTATTTGAGATGGTGAAACTACAAAGGCTTAATGTATGCAACGGCGCTCTTGCCCACAATGATTTTGCTGCCATCAGCCTGAGTCAAGCAAAAATAGTCGGTATCCTGCCAAAACAGCTCGCCGCTCAGCACATCAGAAGTAACCAGTTTGATTTCCAAACGGCTCTTGTCTTTAATGAGCTGCTGAATTTGGCGGGTGCTGGGCTGGTTAATATCTAGTTCTGGCATGGTTCAAAGTAGAATTGAGTGAGGTTATTAATCAAAGAGTAATGCGCTATGGCGATAATTTCACTTGCACCTAAGGCGATCGGCAAGGATCTTACCAACAAAATTGAATTTACTAAATATCAAGGCTTAGGCAATGACTTCATTCTAGTGGACAATCGCCACCAGACCGAACCTTGCCTGACTCCTGAACAAGCAATCCAGCTCTGCGATCGACATTTTGGCATCGGGGGAGACGGGGTTATCTTTACTTTACCCGGTACCGATGGTGCAGACTACACCATGCGGATTTTTAACTCCGATGGTTCCGAACCAGAAATGTGCGGCAATGGTATTCGCTGCATGGCGGGCTTTATTACTAAGCTAGAAAATAAGCTGGGTCAACAAGTCACATACCAGATTCACACTGGCGCAGGGCTGATTGTGCCAGAGATTTTGGCCAGCGGTCAGATCCGGGTAGATATGGGTGAGCCAAGGTTATTGGCCACCGAGATTCCTACGAGCTTGGCAGCGGCGGATGAAAAAGTGATTGATCGATCGCTCCAAGTAGCTGGTAAAGAATATTTGGCCACCTGTGTCAGCATGGGCAACCCGCACTGCATGGTCTATGTAGACGATGTGGCGGCGGTGAATTTGAATGATATTGGACCGAAGTTTGAACATCACACGGTTTTTCCTCAGCGCACTAACACCGAGTTTGTCCAGGTCGTTCGCCCGGACTATGTGAAGATGCGGGTTTGGGAGAGAGGTGCGGGGATTACCTTGGCCTGTGGTACTGGAGCCTGTGCCACGGTGGTCGCTGGGGTGTTGACTGGTAGGAACGATCGAATCTGTACGGTAGAGCTACCAGGCGGTTGCTTAGAAATTGAGTGGTCGGCAGCAGATAACCATGTGTATATGACTGGACCCGCTCAGGCTGTTTTCACCGGCGAGGCAGATCTTGGCTGATCTAAAAGTTGAGCGCCTGACTTTTTCTTTGCCCTATAAACCTTTGCTCCAGCCGGTGTCGTTTACGGTGGCGGCTGGTGAGGTGGTGGTGATTACTGGGGCAAAGGGGGCGGGGAAGACTTTGCTACTAAAGTTGCTGAATCGTTTGGTGGAGCCAACTGGTGGTCAGGTGTTTTGGGCGGGGCAAGAGTATCGATCGATACCCCCAACTAACCTGCGCCGACATTTGGCCTATGTGGCAACGGAGCCAGATTTGTTGGGGATGACGGTGCAAGAGGCTTTAATTTATCCGCTGTTGGTGCAGAAGCTATCGCTGACGGTAATGGAGCAAAGGCTGGTGGGGGTGCTGAGTAGTTTTATGATTCCAGAAAGTTGGCTGGGGCAGCGGGCTGGTGATTTGACGATGGCGGATTGTCAGCGGGTGGCGATCACCCGCAGTTTGATGATGGAGCCGCAGGTGTTGCTGTTGGATGATCCTTTTAAGTATTTAGATTTGGCGGTGTGGGCAGAGTTGCGATCGATCGCCCAGAAGCTTTGTTTGAGCTTGGTGGTGACGGGGCGAAATTTGGAGTCCGATCGGGTTTTATATTTACGCAATGGTCATTTGCTGTGGGATCGAGCTGAGGTGGATTGGGTGGCGCTGAGTGAGGAGATCGATCGGGCAGAATCGACAGAAGCTGCAAATTGGGAGTAACAATGGTTTAATGATTTGTATTAGGATGATGATTGTTCGGCAATAAGCTAATTTAATCGACCTGTTGGGACATAGAATCAAAATAGCTCTAAACCCTTTCCCAGAAGGGCTTTTGATGGTTTGTTTGATCGATTCTCTAAGATACACTCCTCATGGGCTTTTTAAATTCCAACCTGTCTAATAATTATGGCTATTAAAATAAACCTTTAAACAACAAGATGGTATAGCAGATGAACTACGATACCGCAGAGATTACCACCCCAAAACTAGATGTTGAATATTATGGTGCCGATTTCCCTGTAGATGTCTTAGTAAAAAGAATGGAAGAAGAGGAATTTATTATCCCTGGATTTCAAAGGGAATATGTATGGAAAGAAGATGAAGCATCACGCTTTATTGAATCATTACTCATCGGCTTTCCAGTTCCTTCCTTGTTCTTAGTTAGAGAAAAAAAATCTGCAAAATATATTGTGATAGATGGTCAGCAGCGATTAAAAACATTACAATATTTTTACAAAGGAGCTTTTCCAAATGGCAAGCCTTTTAAGCTAAAAGGTATACAAGCTCAATATAATGGTTTGACTTATTCAAATCTTGCTTCGTCCGATCAGAGATCCTTAGGCAATGCCATTATTCATTGTATTATTATATCTGAGAATGATGGATCTAATGGAACATTTGCTCTGTTTGCGAGATTAAACACTAGTGGTACCACGCTGAATTCGCAAGAGATTCGCAACGCGATTTATCATGGTCCCTTTAATGATCTTATTCAAGATTTGTCACAAAATGAAATCTGGAAAAATCTTTATGACAAAACTGATAATAGATCTACTGAACAAGAACTGATATTAAGATTTTTAGCACTCCATTTCAACATTGAAAGTTACCGAGGTGACATGACTGATTTCCTCAATGAATTCATGAACAGGAATCAAGATCTACTAGTCTTTTCTAAAGATGAGATTCGCAACATATTTTTGGGTGCTATTCAATTTATCCATACTCATATTGGTTCAAAAGCCTTTTACCACAAAAAAACTTTCAACAAGACCCTCTATGAAAGTTTAATGATTTTAACCGCTAGAGAGATGCCAGCAATGATTGAGCATCAAAGATTCAAGGAGTTTTACAGGTCTTTAGTAAATGATGATAATTTCTGGGCATTTTCTCAACATGCTACTACGAGTAAAAAGAATTTATTTTCAAGAATAGAATATGTTGATGAGATTTATAGAAATACGCGCTGATGAATCCACAGATATTATCTCATCGTCAAAGGATAGATGCTCTTTTTGTTAAAATTAATTCTATCTCTAACCCAGCAGATCAAAGTGAATGGTCTAAGTATTTGTGTATCTTAATCTCAGGGTATATCGAAGAATCACTCAGGGTTTTGCTAGAAAGTTATACAGCAAAGAATTCCTCACAATATATTCGAAACTTCGTTTCTACTGAAATCAAAAGTATCACAAATTGCAAAACAAAAAAGATTTTAGATGTATTGCGTTCATTCAATCAACATTGGGAACAAGATTTTAATGACAAGATTACTGCAAAAAGTAGAATCTCTGATGAAATCAAGAATTCGATAGATAGTATTATTACGAATCGTCATTCCATTGCACATGGAAAAAATATAGGTATAAGCCACTCTACAGTTTATAATTACTATGAAAATGTCAAAAAAGCTGTAGAAATATTGGAAGATGTTATCAAGTAACCATTGTTAATGGTATAATATCCCCGATTTCTCCTGATTTAACTATGAAATTATTTGCGAAGCTGCTCACTGCCGGATTTTTGACGTTCTCCATTGCCCCTTCGACCATTGCCGCACCACAAAACGAACAATTCGCTGGAGATGCAGTACCCCCAAACTGCCAGAAGAAAATAGTCAAGCAGGGTACCAGAGAAACTTATAGATTATGTCAATCTAATGGGAAACCGATCGAGATTGAGTACGAATACTTCGACAAAATTTCGACCATTACTACCTTTAGCTATCGTGATGGTCAACTCACAAAGGCTTGTGAAAACCAACTGGGCAGTTGCATGGGCTTTAAAAATAATCAAGCTGCCGCAGCCTGGATTCAGGGAGAGGAAAAGGTTAGAGTTGCTTTGACCAACCCAGAGGATCAAGCCACCGCAACAGACAATTTCCAGCGATCGCAGACTGCCTTGAAATTATTTAAACTTGCCGATAATCGATCGGTCACACCTAAAGTAACTAAGTTACAAAATATTCGTGAATATTTCTTGGCTATCCCTGATGAATTTATTTCCCACATCCCGCAAAAAGTCCGCGCTCAATCGATCGATGCTACTAGTACTAACCTAGCAGCTTGTCGGAGTAATAATCTGTAACACATACTGTTGAAGGGTTTCAGCTATTTAGGCTTTACAAGGTAATTGTTTACTGGGTAAGGCTTCCGGGCTTTCACCCCGACAAGCTGCTAGCTGAAGGATATCTAGAATTTAAGATCCCTGAGGATTCGATACCATCCGAATATCGTCAAGGTTTGCTCAATAAAAAAGGTGAATTTAGGCTTTTCAAGCATCAAGATGGCTCTGTTATCTTGGGTGGGCTAGTAACATTTTGTCAAAAGCCTGGAAAATGCCAGAGCGACACCCAGTTTTTGGCATATAAAGCTGGAGTTTGGCGAAGTGTCACAGATACGATTCTGCCCAAAATTTCTGATAAAGAAGTGGCAAAACTAGCTAACCAAAGCGTCAGTGCGCCCAAGTTGCCTGCTGGCAAAAAGATCACAACTTATTATGGCTTAGGGGCAGCAGATAAAATCCATATCCTTCATGGTACTTGCCTGGATAAATCTTGCACATCGTTATCTATATTGCAAGCTTATACCTGGAATGGTCGTAAATTTGTAGTTTATCAATATCCAGAAGGTGGTCTATAAAATCAAAAAGGTTTTGATCAGAAAAACCGATGCTTCTGGAATTTACTGGGTATCCATCATCTTCCCCAACTCCCAGGATTACCAATTATCCTGTCTTCAATATCCGCTAAAAAATCCATAAAATGTTGCCAATCATCGTATTACAGGGATTACTAAAACCAAGATTGCCCGCAGATCCGATCGGAACCCTTAGTTATAGAATCAAGACACTAAGTGCCGTTCGATCGAGAAGTAGGGTATATTGCTTCCCATCAGCTTTAGACCCAGCCTATGACCGTCTCACCAGCCAACCGTCGGCCACCGCTGCTACTCGTCGTAGATGATGATGAAGTCATTAGAAGAATTTTGGCGCAAAATTTAGCCGAAGAAGGCTATCAGATCGTCGAAGCCAAAAATGGTGAAGCCGCTCTGGTCATGTACCAGCAAGTTCAGCCCGACATGGTGCTGCTCGATGGCATCATGCCCGTGATGGATGGCTTTGAATGTTGTGCCAAACTGCAAGAACTTCCTAATGGCCCCCAGACCCCCGTACTGATTATTACCGGGTTAGAAGAAACCAGTTACGTCGATCGGGCGTTCGAGGTAGGTGCCGCCGATTACATTACCAAACCGATTCACTGGCCAGTGATGCGCCAGCGCGTGCGTCGCCTATTACAACAATCTCAACTCAATTCTGATCTAGAAACCTCCAACTTAGCACTGCGTCAAACCGCCCAGCAGTTGCAAGAACAAAATCGCCTGCTAGAACAAGCTAAACAGGCCGCCGAAACTGCCAATCGTGCGAAAAGCTCCTTCTTGGCCGCTATGAGCCACGAAATCCGCACGCCGATGAATGGAGTCATTGGCATGACTGGTTTGTTGTTAGACACGGAGTTAGATACCCAGCAGTATGACTTTGTGAACACCATTCGTAGCAGTGGTGATGCATTGTTGACTTTGATCAACGACATTTTAGACTTCTCTAAAATCGAATCTGGCAAACTAGAGCTAGAACAACAGCCCCTAAATATCCGCGACTGCATCGAAGAAACCCTGGATATGCTGGCTCCTAAAGCCTCGGAACAAGGCTTAGAGCTGGCTTATTTGATCTACAAAAACACTCCCAGCAACGTCATTGGAGATGTTACCCGCATTAAGCAAATTTTAGTTAACCTGGTGGGCAACGGAGTTAAATTTACCCCCAAAGGCGAAGTAATTATTGCCGTCACCAGTCACAAACTAGGCGATCGCAACTCGGCTTTTAGTGACCCCGACCCTACCTACGAAATCAAATTTGCGGTCAAAGATACCGGCATTGGCATCCCTGGCGACAAGCTCGACCGATTATTCCAGGCTTTCAGCCAAGTGGATTCTTCTACTACCCGCAACTACGGCGGTACTGGCTTAGGACTGGCCATCAGTCGCCGCTTAGTAGAAATTATGCAGGGCAAAATGTGGGTAGAAAGTCAAGAGCACCATGGCTCTACTTTTTACTTTACGATCACTGCCAAAGCTGCTCCAGCAAGGCATCTTACCCCCAAAGCAGAGTCGCCACAAGCTGCTCAGTTGCAAGGCAAACGGTTGTTGATTGTAGAAGACAACAAAACTCATCGTCAGATTTTAAACCTGCAAACTCAAGCCTGGGGCATGATTCCGGTAGTGACTTGCTCGGGAGCTGAAGCGCTGCGCTATTTAGAACGCCAAGAGCCTTTCGACTTGGCGGTTTTAGATATGCAAATGCCCGAAATGGATGGCATTGAACTAGCTACCAAAATTCGTCAGATGGCTACCTATCGACGTTTACCGTTGGTAGTACTCAGTTCCTTGGGTGTAAGTAAAATTGATGCTGGCAAAGTGGACTTTGCCGCGATTTTGAGCAAGCCCATCAAGCAATTGCAGTTGCATGATGTTTTGGCGAAGGTTTTAGGTGGCCGATCGGATCTCATGGAACAGGTGCGCAGCGAACAAGAAGCCGCCAGCAAAATTCCTGATCCTTCTCATTCCCTGCGAATTTTATTAGCTGAAGACAACTTGGTTAACCAAAAAGTGGCTATTCACATGCTGAAAAAAATTGGCTACCAAGCAGATGTAGTGATGAATGGTTTGGAGGCGATCGAGACTCTGCAAAAATCTATCTATGATGTAGTACTAATGGATCTGCAAATGCCTAAAATGGATGGTATTGAGGCTACTCGCCATATTATTTCCCGCTTTCCACCCGAACGTCGCCCTCAAATCGTAGCGATGACTGCTAATGCCATGGAGGGCGATCGAGAGATTTGTTTAGCAGCCGGAATGAATGACTATATAACTAAACCCATTAACATTGAGCAATTAGCTAAAGCTTTGAGTAATTGTCGCCCGATCGCTTCCCGTGCAAGTCATGCCACTTTAAATTAATTATGGAATATCGTTGGGATTACCAAATACAGCTACGAGATACTGATGCAGCCGGAGTAGTGTATTTTGCTAATTTCTTAACTATTTGCCATGCTGCCTACGAAGCTTCCTTAAGTGTGGCAGGGATTGATTTACGTCTCCTAATTAGTGGATCGGATGTGGCCTTGCCAATTATTCATGCTAGTGGAGATTTTAGGAAGCCTTTGTATTGTGGCGATCAAGTCCAAGTTTTGCTCATCCCTACTCATATAAGTGAAAGCGAATTTCAAGTTAACTATCGCTTATGTTTGGCCGATGGCAAAGTTGCGGCCACCATTTTGACTAAACATGTGGCAATTAGGGTGATCGATCGAAAGCGCACCACACTGCCATCCTTGGTCGATGCCTGGATTACCGGCTAATCAATTTGCACAATTGCTTCACTAAGTTTTGTACAGAAATGCTAAGAATTGCTGGGCAAATAGTTTTTTACAGACTTGATTTACTATAGAATCGCTTTTTCTACCGTAGAATTGTTAAAATATCGTAAAAAATCTCTACAGCTCCTGCACCTGCCTCTGGACACTCAGACTAAATGAATACCGCCGATTCTCTCGACGATAAGTTCTCGCCTCGAACTTTCACTATCACCACTCCCCTCTATTACGTCAACGGCTCACCCCACATCGGCCATGCCTACACCACTATGGCTGCCGATGCTTTGGCGCGTTTCAAGCGGTTACAGGGTCAAGAAGTTTTGCTGATTACCGGCACCGATGAGCATGGCCAGAAGATAGAACGCACGGCGATCGAAGCCGGTCTATCTCCCCAAGCCCACTGCGATAAAGTAGTGGCCGATTTTCAGCAGCTTTGGCAGCAATATAATATCCAGATTGATCGATTCATTCGCACTACCGATCCCCATCACGAGCAAATCGTCAAAGAATTTTTCCAGCGGGTGCTGGATAAAGGCGATATTTACCAAGGTCAACAAAAAGGCTGGTACTGCGTAGCCTGCGAAGAATTCAAAGACGAGCGCGATCTGTTGGCTGAAAAGCATTGTCCTTTGCACCCCAGCAAAGCTGCCGAATGGCGCGATGAAACCAATTACTTCTTTCGGCTCTCCGCTTACCAAGAGAAACTAGAAAAACTCTATGCCGATCGACCAGATTTCATTCAGCCTAACAGCCGTCGCAACGAAGTTTTAAGCTTTGTGAAAGGTGGTTTACAAGATTTTTCTATCTCCAGGGTAAATTTAGATTGGGGCATTCCCCTACCCAACGATCCCAGTCACACCATCTATGTGTGGTTTGATGCACTGTTGGGCTACATTAGTTCCCTAGCTGAACCGGGACAAAATCCTGATTTGACCGCATCCGTTAGCAAATGGTGGCCAGCCAATGTCCATATTATTGGCAAAGATATTCTGCGTTTCCACGCGGTCTATTGGCCTGCAATGCTGATGTCTGCTGAATTACCTTTGCCTAACATGGTTTTTGGCCATGGCTTTTTTACCAAAGATGGCAAAAAAATTAGTAAAAGCGAAGGGAACACAGTAGATCCGCTATTACTTGCCCAAACCTATGGGGAAGAATCATTGCGCTATTTCTTTTTGCGCTGTTTTGAATTTGGCCAAGATGGCGACTTTAGCGAAGCCCGCTTTGTGGAGATCGTTAACAACGACTTGGCCAACGGCTTGGGCAACTTGCTGAACCGCACCTTGGGGATGGTAAAAAAATACTCAGAGCAATTGGTAGTACCTAGTTGCAATGTGGCCGAAATTCCGGCTGACCATCCCCTCAAGGTGATCGGTCAAGACTTGGGCAACCGAGTGAGTAATCACTATGATCAATTGGCCTTCAGTGCTGCTGCCGAGGCTGTTTTTGATCTGGTGCGCGCTAGCAACAAGTTCATAGACGATTCTG
>JANOXZ010000722.1:0-11857 GCA_031418695.1 Synechococcales cyanobacterium VAR_35_metabat_10 | reverse complement strand
TTAAGTTTTCGTAAAGTGCGAATGGTAGTAGCTGAATCTAACGATGGCATCATCATGTCTAGTAATACCACACTTATTTCATGCTTGTTTTCAGCATATGTGGCGATCGCTTCGATTCCATCATTGGCAGTAATTACCCTGTAACCGTGGACTTCTAGTGTGACCTGAGTGATTTCTTGAACGGGGACTTCATCATCTACTACCAAAATCAATTCACTTTGTCCCATTGGTAGTTTGGAGTCTGCGACATTGGGACCAGCGGCAATAGATATTGCCGCGACAATATCTATCGCTGGCAAGAAAACCTTGAATCGGGTACCACTTCCGATCTCACTCAAGACATCAATAAAGCCATGATGACTTTTGACAATTCCCATGGCTGTTGATAATCCTAATCCTGTACCCTTGCCAATTTCTTTGGTAGTGAAAAAAGGATCGAAGATGTTCTTTAGAATTTTTGGCGGTATTCCCATCCCGGTGTCGGCAACAGTTACTACCACGTAAGATCCAGCTTGAGCATTTAGATTCATCAGAGCATAGTTTTCATCGATCATTATATTTTTGATCGTGATAGATAGTTTTCCCCCATCGGACATGGCATCGCGGGCATTGACACAGAGATTCATGAATACCTGATGTAGCAGCGTCTCATCGGCAGCTATCAACCAGGAATCAGGAGGAAGATCGATCGATAATTCAATATTTTTAGGGAAGGTCTGTTGGATAATTTTTTGAATTTCTAGCAATACATCACCAACTTGGGTGTTAGTACGTTTTCCTTCCACACCGCTAGAAAAAGAGAGAATTTGTTTGACTAAATCGGCACCCCGATGGGCACTCTGATCCAAAATTTGCAACAAACGCTTAGTTTGATCATCAACGTTGGGGAACTTCAGTGGCAGCAATTGGGCAACGCCAATAATTGGAGTCAACATGTTGTTTAAGTCATGGGCAATACCGCTGGATAATGTGCCTAAGCTTTCTAAACGTTCGGTGCGGCGCAGCATGGTTTCGGTAGATTTACGATTGGTAATATCTTCGGCAAAACCCACCGATCGATAAGCAGTACCATGATGATCTTTGATCGGAAAACCGCGATCGCGGATCCAGCGCAACGAGCCATCAGGGCGCACAATTCGATATTCTTCATCGTAGTTACCCAGCAAAGACTGCTCAAAAAAGTTAGTCCGAATTCGCTCTCGATCATCTAAATGAATTGCCTCGATCCATTCCCTAAAATTGGCATATAAACTCTCACAAGAATTCCCCCAGATGTTTTCATAAGCCGGACTAACATAAAGCATCTGCTGGGCTGTGGGATCAGCCATCCAAAAAACGCTTTCAGTAATATTTTCGGCCAATTGTCGAAAACGTTGTTCGCTTTCTTGCAGGGCTTGCTCTGTCCACAGTCTTTGTTGACGCTCATTAGCTTCTCGTAACTCTCGCTCTACTGCTGGCACTAACCGGGTCAGATTATCTTTGAGTAGGTAATCATGAGCACCAGCTCGCATGGCCGCCACTGCGGCTTCTTCGCCGATCGTCCCCGAGACAATAATAAATGGAATATCTTGCTGCTGCTGAAGTAATTCTAGAGCTTCGGGAGCGCTGAAGCGAGGGAGAGTATAGTCGGCAATTACGATATCCCAGGGCTGTCGATCGAGCGCCGCTTGCATTTCATCCGCTGTTTCTACCCGCACATAATCTGGGGTATAGCCACCACGACGAAGTTCTCTGAGGAGCAAAAGTAGATCATCTTCTGAATCCTCGACAATTAAAATGTGTAGGAGAAGGTTCATTTTACTAACTTGACTTTTTACTAATTTAATCTTTGCTACTAAGCCGGTGGTGGTTCGTTCATTAACAGCCAATACATTCCTAACTGCCGAATCGCCTCGGAAAACCGCACAAAATCTACTGGTTTACGAATATAACTATTGCAGCCCAAACTATAGCTATTAATTACATCGCCTTCTTCACTGGATGTAGTCAAAACCACTACTGGCAAAAGCTTGGTGCGATCATCTGCTCGTAAGCGCCGCAAAACTTCTAAGCCATCAACACGCGGTAACTTGAGATCTAGCAATACCACTGATGGTTTATTACTCATATCGCGCCCCTCATACATGCCGGTGCCAAAGACATAATCTAGGGCTTCTACGCCATCGTGGGCAACCACAATTTCATTGCCAATATGATGACGCTTTAGCGCCCGAATCGCCAATGCCTCATCATCAGGATTGTCTTCTACCAGCAGAATGATTTTGTGGTTTTTGTCTTCTTTCATAGCACTGCTTCTCCTGTAGATAACGTGAAATAAAATGTTGCTCCTTGCCCTAAAGACCCTTCTGCCCACAGTTGTCCACCATGTCGATGGACAATGCGTTGCACCGTAGCCAACCCAATTCCGTTGCCAGGAAACTCAGTCACGCTATGCAGTCGCTGGAATGGGGAAAACAATTTTTCAACATACGCCATATCGAAGCCTACACCATCATCTCGCACAAAGTAAGTATAAGTACTAATATCTTCAGATATTTCGGGTGGCAGTAGACCAAACTCAATTTTGGCCTGTGGTCTTTTGGCTGTAAATTTCCAGGCATTGTTGAGCAAATTCTCTAAGACAACTTGCAGTAAACGAGTATCTCCTTGGGCAACTAGACCAGGTTGAATGTTGAATTCGACTAGCCGTTCTGGATTAGATTGCTGTAAAACATTGCAAGTATGACTGGCGAATCTACTCAGATCGACAGGTTCTCGGTGCATATCACTGCGAATCACCCGTGATAGAGTCAATAAATCATCAATGAGCTGCCCCATTTTTTGGGTGGCAGTGCGAATCCGCCGTAAATGATCGTGACCCGATTCGTCCAATTGATCTACGCAGTCTTCAATTAAGGCCTGACTGAAGCCATCAATGCTGCGTAAAGGTGCGCGCAGATCGTGCGATACCGAGTAGCTGAAGGTTTCTAGCTCTTTGTTGACTGCTTTCAGTTCAATGATGGCTTGCTGCAAACCTTTGTTGAGATCTTGAGCACGTTGCTCAGCTTGCTGGCGCTCTACAATTTCGGCCTGCAACTTGGCCAACAGCTCGGCGTGGCGCAGGGCAACGCCTAAATGGTTGGCAATTTGACTAACGAATTCGATCTCGGTTTCTTGCCATTGGCGGGGGGCAGAACATTGATGAATACAGAGCAAACCCCACAGGTTGTCATCTTGCAACAAGGGCACCACTAGGTTAGCCCGTACCTGAAACTGAGACAAAATCTTGATGTGGCAATCGCTCAGTCCAGCGTTTTCAATATCAGCGACGTTTTGGACTTTACCCATCTGGTAATGCACGGCAAACTGGTCGCCAAAGCAGTGATCGTGGATTTTTTGTGCCATGGCCGAAGGAAAAGCTGGGTCAACGTCTTCCGAGACGAATTCACCGTCATCCCAGCCAGATTCAGGGTCAAAGCGAAACATCCCTACTCGATCGACTTTCAATAACTGCCGAACTTCGATGGCGGTATCCCGAAAAATGGTGGAGAGTTCGATGGGCGATCGCAGACGGGTAATCACTTCAAACAGGGCTTTCTGCCGATCGAGTTTAAAATTCGCCCGACTAATTTCCTGCTCTAAGGGCTGGATTTCGTCTGCAAAAATTTGTTGAAGCTGGGCAAAGGTGGCTGCATCAGGGCAGGTGTCACGTAGTTTTGCTAATAGCTCTGGAGTCATAAATCTATACGGCTTGGGAATTTAGGGTTTAGATGTGACTGAAGAAATATCTGAAATCAGTACCTAATCATAATGCTTTCAGGAAAAATAAGGTCAAAACGGTTACAGTCAGTCATATATTTCGTGTGTCTCAATAATTCCTTACAATACGAAGGTATGAATTTAATCATGGTGTTGCGGTGGCTTACAACGATTTTACGATTCGGAAGGTGAAAAAGACTTTTGGTATTACTACGATCGAGGGTTGTACTTTTTTGCCTGCTCCTTAGTTTCATTAAAGTTGCAAAAAATCTACATGTTTTTTAGCCAACTTAACCATTCTTTCCAGAATTGGTGTGCTGATATGTTGAGGAAATTCTGAAGGTAACTTTTCAGAGACTTCTTGAGCAACCAGCACGGCTTTTTCTAACATCTCTTGCACGATTCTGGTGGCCTTTGTTTCTGAGAAATCGATCGCCCTCGCTGTCGCTAAAAAATGTCGAGGTTGAATTTTAGACCACAAATAATGATTGCCACTGGTGCCCTTCAGTGACATCGCCATCTTAACTTTCTGAGCAGACAAGCTCTTATTTTCAATCAATGGATAGGCAGAAATCACATCATATAGTGGAGTCAACCGATAGCTTCCACCAGTGTCGATATAAATACTGAAATTCTTGGCATGACCATCGATCGCCCCCAGTAACCAAAACAAAACCTGCGATCGAAAAAACTGTTCTCGATCGGCTTCCGCATTTTTGGCTCCCATTAATAACTTCATAATTTCTACTATCCCCGGACCACCATCAGCTTGGTATTTGAGATTAGAGGAGACACCCAATGCTTGGCAAAAATCCTCTTGGGGCAACCTCATTAACCAACTTTTATCCGCAGACCAACGCCGATCGAACCGTTCTACAACTAGTACCTTTACTCCATCGAAAACTTGAATCTGGGCATTGGCAGTAGGTAAACCGAACGCCTTAGAAATTTCTAAACATAGCCATTCATTTTCACAGCTATCTTGCAAATCTAAATTACTGTGACTAATGAATCCTATAGGCAGCTTAAAAATATGGCTAGTTGGCGTTGCCGCAGCCGGACGACACCACTGTTCATTATATAAAAGCAATGCTGTTTTTTCTTGTGCCCCAGCAATAGAAATTCTAAAATCATCTACCTCTGTCATTATTCCTAATGGCGTATGCTGATACCCAGTAAGAATTTTGGCAATTTCCGTCGTAGAAAGAGGCTTAGTCGTGATTGTTTTTACATTGGGAATTGGTTGTTGATTTTCACAAATCTGAATTGCGCCTACACAGTCAGCTCCAATCGCTCTTAATAAATCGAATGGCTGATTGGTAGAGATTTTGAATCTACTTTGAATCTTCGATCGAATGTTTTTATTATCTGGCAGCAAATTATCAAAAAAATTGTAGACCCGTTCATCTTCATAGTTTTTATTTGTCAGAGGCAAAGAGAGCGAAATAGGTCGTGTGCTCTCTGTTAACAGCCACTCTTTGTCATACCGAAAAGACATAGCTCCACTTGGTGACTTGCGCAAACATCCCACAGAGTAGCCATTCATCAGCACATTGAGGGTAATAGCCTGAACTGCTCTTACCATTCTTCATTCCATCCTTTAGTACTCTTGTTGCTCTTTTCCTTAGGGACAACATGAATCTCCAAATTTAAAGCAGAGAGGATTTTGAAAAACGTCTCTAATTTAGTGCTTTCTGGTTTGATTTCAAAAGCTGATATGGTCTTTTGACTTAAACCCACCAAATCACTAGCTTCGGTCTGACTAAGCCCAAGCTGACGGCGACGATCTTTGATGATTTCGGCCAATGTTGATGCAGAAGGTGTTAACACAAAGCTTTAGGTCTTAAAAGGGATAAGATTGATTTTAGGTGCTATAAGGGCTAAAGTCAATCTTAAGTCCTGTAAGGGATAAAAACCACGCAAATCAATCGTAGGTACGACCACGCCATTCTTTAGGTGAATTTTGGGATGAGAGCCAAATTCGATACCAGGCAGCAGGGTCAGCCAACGGCGAGAGCCAAAAAGTCCAAGACATCTTGGTATCTGGTGCAGCTTCATAGGTGGGCAAAATCGCCAGCAGTAAAGCCCAGCGAATAGCTAATAATCCACCATTTAATCCTAGCAACGCTTGAAGGGGGAGAGATCGATCGCCCACCCCCCAAGCAATCCCCGCCAAAATCATCACCAATAACGGCAAACCCTGAGTCGCCCCCAGCAGCCACAAATCTCCCCAGATCTGCCCTGGAGTACTAGCATCCTTTAAATCTAGCGATCGACCCCATTCTCGCCAAGTCTCGGCCATCCCGATATACATCCGCACCTTAATTACCTTGGAACCATCCCAAAACCCCACCTTATAGCCCGCTGCCGCAATCTTGCGCGCCAAAGTCACATCATCACAAAAAGAATCAGCAGCGCTAGTATAACCATCAATTTTTTCTAAGACCGATCGACGACACAAAAAACATTGCCCGTTGGCCATCACCCGACGGGGCGAACTATTGCGCTCACCCGCCGCCCCAAACCGATAGATCAAAGTCATCAATAAAGCAGGCTGCAACCACCATTCCCCAGCCTGCGCCAAAATAAACTTCGGTGACAAAGACACCAAATCATACCCAGCTTCCTCAGCCTCTGTCACCAACCCCGCAATTAAACCGGCCTGGGGCTGAGTATCGGCATCAATCCCCAAAATCCAACGCCCTGAACCAGCCAAAAAACCATTGTGCAAAGCCCAAGGTCTGCCCACCCAGCCTTTAGGCAGTAACGGATCGGTGATGTGCCGCAAACGGGGGTCAGTGAGACTATATCGATCGACTAATTCCAAAGTGCCATCTTGAGAGCGACTATCTACCACGATCGCTTCTTTTAGCTCATAGCTTTGGAGTTTTAAGCCTTCTAAGCAAGGGGTTAATCGATCGACTTCATTCAAAGTCGGCACCACCACCGACACCGCCCCCAACAAATCGGGAGTAGTCACCCGAGGTTGCACTGGTGGCCGCCGAAAAGGCCCCCGAATTAGACGAGTTAACAAAAGCAGCGCTGCTGGAGCCTGCATGATCAAGAGAAATATAGCAAGAGGATTGGAAACGGCAGAGAAGCTCAAGTTATTGCGGGTCAATCTTAAGTTGGCAACAGCCATCATAGCAGCAGCTTCAACAACAGGAGTGGCGCAATCAGGCTAGGATGTTGACACAAATTGGATCGACCTTCTTTTTCTCTGATGGATAACACCAAACCCACCGTCTGCTTTACCCTAGGTACCCGGCCAGAAGCCATCAAACTGGCCCCAGTGATCAAAGCCTGCCAAAAATCTGCCAAATTCCGCACCCAGGTAGTCCTCACCGGTCAACACCGGGAAATGGTCGCCCAGGTGATGGAAATCTTTGACCTGCAAGCCGATGTGGATTTAGATATCATGCAGTCCCAGCAAACCCTCACCGATATTACCCAGCGCTGCCTGCAAGGATTAGAAAAACTCTTCAAAGAATCTAAACCCAGCCTCGTGGTCGTCCAAGGCGATACCACCACCGCTTTTGCTGCGGCTCTGGCGGCCTTTTATCAACAGATTCCGATCGGGCACGTCGAAGCTGGCCTGCGCACCGATAACCTTTTTGACCCCTACCCCGAAGAAGCCAATCGTCGGCTGATTTCGCAGATTGCCCAACTGCACTTTGCCCCTACTGACCTAGCCGTAGCCAACCTCCGCAAATCTGACGTAACCGGCCAAGTCCACAACACCGGCAACACCGTCATTGATGCTTTACTTACCGTCGCCGCCCAAAAGCCCGACTGTCCGATCCCTGGCCTAGATTGGTCAAAATACCGCACGATCTTAGCCACTGTTCACCGCCGGGAAAACTGGGGCAAACCATTGACCAGCATTGGCCAAGGCTTTTTACAGGTACTAGAAAAATTTCCTGATACCGCGTTGTTATTGCCTCTCCATCGAAATCCTACCGTCCGTGACCCACTGCAAAAGATGCTGGGTGAGCACCCTCGGGTGTTCTTAACCGAGCCATTGAATTATGTGGAACTAGTGGGTGCTATTCAACGCTGTCATTTGTTGCTGACTGATTCTGGTGGCTTACAAGAAGAAGCACCGAGTTTGGGTAAACCGGTATTAGTCATGCGCGAGACCACCGAAAGACCAGAAGCGGTGACTGGTGGGACAGCCAAACTGATTGGCACTAATAGCGATCGAATCACCAGCGCCGTCTCTGAACTGTTAGAAAATCCCGCAGTTTACGCCCAGATGTCTAACGCGATCAATCCTTTCGGTGATGGTCATGCTTCTGAGAAGATTTTGATGGCGATCGAACAATTCTTAGTTTAAAAAGGTTTATATTGCCATGCCAAAAATCAGAATAATCTTAAAAAATAGCTCGATCGTCTTTGCTACGACTATTTTCTGCAACTGCCTCACTACCACTATGACAGTCGCAAATCCCCTCAATACGCTTAGTTTCAGTACTCCCAGTAAAAATATAGACTGTGTGTATATGGAAGATGATAGAGATGTACCATCGTTACGTTGTCAAACAAAATTTGTCCTGAAGCCCTTGCCACCTAAACCTGCTAACTGTGATCTAGATTGGGGTGGTGGATTAACCTTGGCAAATAATGGCCGAGTCTCAGTTGTTTGCGCGGGGGATACTGTTGCTGGAGACTATACCACCTTGGCCTACGGCAACGCTTGGGAAAAAAGTGGCCTGCGCTGTGTGTCGAGTCGTTCAGGTTTGACCTGTAAAAGTCGCAATGGCAAAGGGTTTTTCTTAAGTAATAAAAGTTGGAGAAGAATCTAATTTTCGCCAACTTTTGAGAAGATTTAGACTTTTGTAATCCGGTGCTGCCATTAACTTCATATGGCACTTAACGGTTGAGTTCAGCGACGGTAAATAACAACTACAACGATGTTATGCAGCTATTTGAAGAGTGTCGAACTGCTGCCATCGAAGGCTTCTGGGGACTCCCATTACGGTAGGGGTCGCAAGCCCAGCTCGATCAGAAACGCATTGTGTTTTTCCTTTGCCGTTTCGATTTGCTTTGTCAGTGTTTCCAGTTCGGTATAGGTTGACTGTAAATCTATCTCTACTTCCGCTGCGGTGGTGCTGATATAGCGGGAAATATTCAGGTTGTAGTCATTCATCTCAATCTCTTGCATTGAGACACGTCGGGAATAACGCTCCTCCTCTTGGCGGAACTGGTAGGTGTCGATAATCTTTTTGATATGATCTGGGGACAGACTATTTTGGCGCTTGCCTTTGTTAAAGTTTTCAGTAGCGCTGGCGTTGATGAACAGCACATCATCGGGCTTTTTGCACTTTTTCAGCACCAGGATACAGACCGGGATGCCGGTGGAATAGAACAGGTTGGCGGGCAGGCCGATTACGGTGTCGATGTGACCATCCTTGAGGAGTTTGGTGCGGATGCGCGCTTCTGCACCACCCCGGAACAGTACTCCGTGGGGCAGGATGATGGCCATAACTCCATCGTCCTTTGAAGTGATAGGTATAGAGTTGGCCGGATTGTTGTGCTTGGTATAGCTCAGTCAGCATCGCCACATGATGAAAGAAGGGTGTATCACTGGTGTATTGAAGGGCATAACCGCCAGTACCTTTGGATTGAGACAAGAAATAAGAAGCTGCCTTTTTGGATTTTCTGACATCCAGTTCGTTGTGGATGACATTGAAAAATAGCGCATGATGGGAGGAAATAACGGTGCGAATTTGGCTATTTTTGTTGTTTAGCAATTGAGCTAGATTGCTGGCGACGGCGATCGCGTTATTGTCATCTAGTGAAGAAATAGGATCATCAATATAAAGGAATCTGACCCAGTTATAGGCTTCTGCGCCATCCATGGCTAGCTGGGCAATAGCTAGAAAAAAGCACCAAATAAAAATATTCTCTTCGCCGCGTGAGACTTTGATGTTGTCAATGGTCTTATTCTGATCCTCTCGGGAAAAGCTGATTGTCCATTGCTCGTAGTCAATACTAAAATCGAAGTCTCCATAACGATGCAAAAATAGGCGGATACGGCTTTCCATTTCTAGTTCTTCGACACCGGAGAAAAAACGGGAGGCTGAATTAATTTTTAGCACTCTTGCATTATTTCCTTCTAGATCGTTATCCCAGTAAAACAAATCTTCTGTATAAGCGTTGAAATAGAGCGTATCGCGGATACCTTTTTTCTTGCCAGCCTCTTTAAAAGCCATCGATAAGCGTGTTTTGCCGGTGCCGTTGTAGGCGTAGAAACACAGTCTTGGCCGCCACTGTTCAGGTCATCGCGGAGCCGTTGCACCAATCGATTCATCGACTGGTAAGTGTGAATTTTGGGCTTTCCGCTCATTCGATCGCCTCCTCAATCAATGTG
Source organism: Synechococcales cyanobacterium VAR_35_metabat_10 (assembly GCA_031418695.1). Taxonomy (GTDB): domain Bacteria; phylum Cyanobacteriota; class Cyanobacteriia; order Cyanobacteriales; family Chamaesiphonaceae; genus JAAFHZ01. The sequence continues at coordinate 1,746 of JANOXZ010000722.1, read as the reverse complement.
CTCTCCAGCAGTTTTTTCAACTCTCGCTCTAGCTCTTCACGATCGGGCAGATAGAGTTGATAACGACTGACGAATAGCTGATTTGAGATGTTTTCGGTGGCATATTCCATCAGAATACGGTCTTTGTATGCGCCTAAAACAATGCCGATCGGCTCTTTGTCATCATCAGCGGCTTCCTCTTTTTTGAAATAGTTGAGGTAGAGGTTCATCTGTCCAATATCATAGTGGTCAATTTCGCCCCGTTTTAGGTCAATTAGAACGAAGCATTTGAGAATGCGATGATAAAAAACTAGATCGATCTTAAACTGTCGTCCACCAATGTTAATTCGATATTGTCTCCCGATAAAGGCGAATCCTTTGCCTAGTTCCAATAGAAATGACTGAAGGTTTGAGATCAGTGCTTCTTCAAGATCGCTTTCTAGATAGACTGCTTTTTGAGGTAGATCGAGAAATTCAAGCACATAGGGATCTTTCACCACATCTAAAGGATTTGCGACAATTTTCCCTTTTTCTGCAAGTTCCAATACTCCGGCTTTATCTGTGCTGAGTGCGAGTCGGTGAAAGAGCATACTTTTCATCTGCCGTTTAAGCTCCCGCACGCTCCAGTTTTCGGCTTCGCACTGTTTTACATAAAAGCCAATCTCAAGATCATCGGCAGCTTTGAGGATCTCGCAATAGTGGCTCCAGCTCAATTTTCCAGACACTGTCTGGATTTTTGGAAACTGTAGATAGAGTTGTCTGCATTGAAAGAGATTTGACCGACTGAATCCCTTGCCGTACCTGACTGTGAGATCTTTTGAGAGTGTGGTCAAAAGTTGAGCACCATACTCAGCCCTTTCTGCACCGTGCTGTTCAAATTCGACGATGTGGCGGCCAATGTTCCAGTTGGTTTTTACTAATGTGGCATTAATTTGAGTAACAGCTTTTTGTCTTCCTGCCGCAACGGTTGAGCCGATCGAATCAACTAATAGTGAATAATTTTTCTGTGGGTTTATTTCACTCATCGTTTTGCCTCCTCAGTAGATGGGAACAACTGCTGTATTAGTCTTTTTTTATTCAACCTCAAAAGGTTGATCGCTTGATTTTGTGTGGCGAAGGGGGTTGTGCCTAGTTGGCGCACTGTCCAGTTATGCTCTTTGGCTTCGTGACAATAATGTTCGATCGCTTGGGGTGAATCGACGCGCATAATTAAACGCAGGTGGCTCCAGCTCAAATTTCTACACAGTGTGTAGAGAATCGTTTGATCAGAAAAAGTTAGGTAGAACTGACGGCAGTTATAGAGGTTGGCATAAGAAAAACCTTTGCCAAAATCTGTGGTTAATGCAGTTGAAAGGTCTTCAATCAGCCGTGCGCCGTATTGGGCTTTATGCTGCCCAAGCTGCTCTTCTTCAACAATCCGCTGACAAATCAGCCAATAGGCTTCTACCATTGCGGCATTCACGGCAGATCGCGTCTTGCTCCGCGCCTGTTCGAGAATGTTTTTAATGTCTGCGTGAAATGTGGTCAAGCTGCTCATCTGCTCGCCTCCTCAACCGATGGAAACAACTGTTGCATCAGCCCTTTTTTGTGCAACTTCAGTAGGTCAATTTTTTGGGCTTGTAAGGTGATCAATTCGTCGAGGGAGACAAGACAATCAGCGATTTTTTGTTGTTCTTTAAGATCAGGAACTAGGACAACTATCACGCTTAAAGTTTCCTGACTAATGTTATATCGTGTGCTGCCAGCACTATGAGAGATAATCTCTCT
>JANOXZ010000721.1:0-3260 GCA_031418695.1 Synechococcales cyanobacterium VAR_35_metabat_10 | reverse complement strand
TAATTACGGCTCATTGTCCCAACACTGGCCCGATGATCGGAGTCTGCGAAATTGGTGCATCGGTAAAGGTTTCTCGCAGCAACGACCCTAAACGGAAGCTAGCGTATACTTGGGAACTGATCCACACTGATGATACCTGGGTGGGCATCAATACTAATCTGCCCAACAAAATTATTAAGCTCGCCCTGGAACAACATCTTTTCCCGGAATTAGGAGAATATGGCGAAATTAAAACCGAAGTAAAATATGGCCGTTTGAGCAAAAGCCGCATTGATTTTGTGTTGGCCGGGAAAGAGCGACCCATTTATTTAGAAGTCAAAAATGCCACTTTAGTTGAAGGCGACACTGCCCTGTTTCCTGATACCGTGACCACCCGAGGCCAAAAGCACTTAGAAGATTTGATAGGGATTATGCCCGCCTCTACTGCGGTGATGCTGTACTTAATCAACCGAGGCGATGTGAAAAAATTTGCGCCCTGTGATAGTCGAGATAAAGTATATGGAGAACTCTTTCGATCGGCTGTTGCCAAAGGCATGAAAGTTCTACCTTGTTGTTTTGATATCTCTCCCGAAGGCGTAGAATTTGTGGGTATGGCAGAGCTATTGCTACATCAACCCGCCGAAGATTAGCCGGTGCTAGCCAATGGATGTTCTTAACCTGACACCTACAGAGCAAGCCGAATTGCAAAGAATTCGGCAGCATTGGCAAGAAACAATTTGTGCTGAGCAGCCTTTGAACCGATCGGCAACTCGCTTTGCGATCAATGCGGCCTATATTTGGCTGGGTCACAGTCCACCAGAAATTGTTTTTGTCGATACTCCCCAAGCTGCTTTGGATCTTTTCACCGAACCCGTAACACCCCGCATTAACCGCTGGTGGAGACTGTTGTTGTGGATTTGGTTGGGATTATGGTTGCTACCGATCGTCATTGGTAGCTACATTTGGTCAGCATTAATCTGCATGGTCTGTTCTTTTGCGGTGGATATGTTGGCCGCCTTGATTTATTGGATTGTTACTTGGTTCCTGACCTATTTGCCGCCCCCGCGCCTATCTCCATTGATGAAGGAGATTTACTCGTTCACTCTGAATATTGCTTTGATTATTGCTATACCAATTGCCTTGCTCCAGATCCCGCGCTGGATCAAAGCAGTAAATAAAGAAACTATTGGGATTTTAGATAGCTTTGATGTTTTTGATCAGCCATTTCGATCGAGATACGGCTATTCGCTGCAAGCAGATTTTATGCTGGAGCTATTACAAAAACCCTATGCTGATTTACGTAGAAACTATGCTCGCGATCTTGGAGGGCATTCTTCATTAACAGTAGATAATTACAGAGACAGATTGAGTGTGCTAAATCAAAGTCTTACCGATCAAATAGCAGCAACAACTTTATTGAGTAGATGTTTTAGTAAACACAACATAATGATTCCATGCTACTACTATTCTTACCATGCCGAAAGAGAGTGGTGTAATGATCAAATTTCGGATGCCAGCGCCCTAGAATTTATGCAAGCCGAAAATCCCAACATGATCGAGTTCCGACAATGGTGGCGAGTTTACAGTGATTTGGTGGCTAATACTTATCTGTATATTCCTTATAAAAAGGTTTGTGTGGTAATCGATCGACCACCACCCATCGATCAATTAACTCTTTTAAATTAAGTATTAAATTTAATCTGATACATCTGAAATAATTCTCCTTTTTTAGTTGTGACCACCTTGCCCCCAGCATCTTTTACCATCCCAGTAAACTGTGTAAGTGGCGAAAGATAAACTTCGGCTCCTAAGTACATTTCTAAAATCGCCCAGTTTTCGGCCATTTCAGTATCTGGATCGATCGCATCAAAGATAAATAATCCATCGGGCTTCAAGACTTTTTTGACCGAGGAAATCACCAGTTCCCAATAAGCGGGCGGATAGTAGCAGCTAAAGCCGGTGGCAATCACTCGATCAAACATCCCCGTTTCATAATCTAACTGGTGAGCAGATCCCTGTTTAACTCCTTTGAAAAGTTTGGAGTTGAGCTGTGGTGCCCGCGAATTCAGGGCATCTTTGGCGAGGACACAGATTTCTTGGCCATAGAAGTAAGTTTGCCAAGTACACCAGTCATAAATCAGAAAGCTGACACCACAGCCAATATCTAGACAGCGCTGATTTTTTTGGAATTTGGCGATTTCCCAGAAGGGCGAGGTGATTTTTTTGCTCAGTTCGCGGCTGACCCATTGCCGGAACAAGGGCATGGCCTCGACTTCTGGTGGCAGTGCCAGAGCTTCTTGCTTGAACTCTCGATCGAATCTTTGCTTTACTCGATCGATGTGGCTAGACCAATCTTGGGGGGTGCTGGGCAAGGTATACATAGGTTCTTCGTGCTTGATGCTGATAGCAATAGCTTACGATAAATATCCAGGGATTTGGCCTGTCCGATAACATCTTGCAAAGATCTATGGTATCTAAGAATCTCTACCACCACAGATTGCGCAACAGATGCTACCTCAGATGCCGATTTTGTAGCAGTTACTGGCTGTACAAAGACTACTATTGTTCCAACTAAAACAGTCACTAGAAATCAAGAAGAACGATATATAAGACCTTCAAAGAAGTAGATGTATACTTTTGTTGTAGCATTACTCCTAAATCATGTGTATATGCCAACCATAGAATATACCTTGCCTGGAATTCCCCCTACGAAAATTGAAGATTCAATGGCTTTAGCAAATTTCATGTATCATAATTTTCGCCAAGATATCCAATCTACACAAAAGCCTCTAACATGAGCTAATCACCAAATATATTTCGCTTGTATGCCTACCGCAGTAGGAGGAGATTTGATCATGAGAGACAGCCTGAAACAACAAATTGTTGATATTTGCAATCAAAAAATCGAGAAAAAAGGGCCTGGTGTTAGTGTCTCTTTTTATGCCTTTTTTTCTAATAAGAATGAGGATCCCGAACTGTTAATGGAAGCAGCAGAATGGTGGATTAGCACCCATAAACTAGATCATTTTGAAAAAGCGGTGAGAATTAGAGACTTGGTTAACCAAGCTGTTTAGCAGCCCCGGTTATTCTCGCAATTGACGATTGCGAGACCCCACAAGGGTGAGTTCATGCTCTGGAAGCTATAGCAATCCTAAATCAGAGATCGATTTGTGGTACAATGATATTTATTGATTAAACATAAAGGCGTAGGTAATGCATAACTTCTTGCTAGAACAAAAAGTAAAAAGTGAGGAGATCTCCAGCTTAGAATCATTCATCAA
>JANOXZ010000720.1:0-5518 GCA_031418695.1 Synechococcales cyanobacterium VAR_35_metabat_10 | reverse complement strand
ATATACTAGAATTGCCATTATCAAAGCTCCTGATAACAGGGTAATAGTAATAAGCATAGAAGAAGAAGAGGGTTCTCTTTCTAGGGATGGATTTATAATCATTGAACCTAGTATTAAAAAAACAGCTTGAACAAGTGCTATAGCAGTCCTAAATCAGATCCCGAATTGACTTGTTGCTGTGCAAGGCTTTGAGGCCGATCTGATCCGGCAACTCATTTAGGATCGCTATAGTACAAAACCCTAAATCATTATTCCTCCGATCCTTCAGCCACATACCTATAAAGAAATCGGCTTAGAAATCCCCATCATCTCGCAAATCTCATCGATCGAGTGCAACCTTTCGGCATACAGCTTAACCGCCAACTCTCGCTTGTTCGGGTCTAAAACCTTCGACCTACCCCCCAACCGCCCCCTGGCTCTCGCCGCAATCAACCCCACCTGAGTTCTTTCCCGAATCAAATTCCGCTCAAACTCAGCCAACGCACCAAAAATGTGCAGAATCAACTGGCCACCGCTCGATGTGGTGTCGATCGATTCCTGAAGACTGTGCAACCCGATCACCTATGGTGCAAGCGAAGCTATCGAGCGTCCTTTCAAAGCCTCGGTTAACTCAATCAGATCTTTGAGTGACCTGCCCAGCCGATAGCAAAGCGTCTCCAAGTAGGAGAATCGAGTCTCCAAACTACCAAAGTATCCCCATCTCTCGCCATTTCCATCGATGAATTCAGCCCCGGACGGTGGAGCTGGTATGATCACATTAGCCAAAAACCAAGGTCAAATTATGACAGTCGCCGCGACTCCTGGTACATCGATCATTGAAAATGACAGCGAAGCTATCAATGGTCAGCCGCTGTTACTCAATGTCAGTGGTGTCACCCTCAACGTGACTCCCGAACAGTACTATCGTCTGAATTCCGATAACCAAGATCTGCGGCTAGAGTTAACAAAAACTGGCCAACTCTTCTTCAAACCATTGTTTTTTATGAACATTGGGCTAATAAGCCCCAATCTGATGATGCAAGTTTATGAATGGAACGAGCAAACTAGCTTAGGGAATGCTTTTGGCTCTTCAATCGGTTACGACTTCCTAGAAATTGGCGGTGGTATTATGAATCCCGATCTTTCTTGGGTTGCTCAATCTCGCTGGGAGGTATCCGACCAATTTTGCCCAGTCGTCCCCGATTTTGTCATTGAATACAGTCCTGATCAAGACAGATTGACTATCTGGCAAGATCGGATGGTGGAATATCAGCGGTTAGGTGTAAAGCTGGGCTTGCTCATCAACCTGCAAAGTAAACAAGTAGAGAGCTATCGACCAGGACAAGAGACAGAGGTGTTAGAGTCTCCAGACTCGATCGACTGTAATGAAGTCATGCCCGGTTTCGTATTGAGCATGAGCCGAATTTGGTAATACCAAAAGGTGAGCTTATGCAAAAGAGACCTTTTAATCAATCTCCCCCTGGTGTAAAGCTGAAATTGATGCCTTGGCTGCTTTGCCAGAAGACAAAATCAACACTGGTGAAGAGGTGCATTTTTATTCGTTGCCTTTACTGCATTCGATCGATTGTCCGATACTGCACTGCTTCAGCAATATGACTAGATCGCAGGTTTTCTTCTCCGGCCAGGTCAGCGATAGTTCTGGCCACCTTGATGATTCGATCGCTGGCTCTGGCTGATAACCCTAGACGTTCGATCGCCTTCTCTAACAACAGCCGACTGGCATCATCTAATTTGCACCAGCGTTGGAGATCGGCTGACTGCATTTGGGCATTACACATCACTGGTCGATCATTAGTTTGGTCAGCGAAACGAGTCAATGAAATTTGGCGGGCTGTTTGTACTCGCTGCCGCACTGCTGCTGTTTCTTCACCCTCAGAATTGCGGGTGATTTCTTCGGGGCGCAGTCGATTCACTGCTACTTGGAGGTCAATGCGATCCATTAGGGGTCCGGAAAGCTTTGCCCAGTATTGTTCTCGCTGGCGGGGTGAGCAGGTGCAGGCTTGAATAGAATCGCCGTAGTAGCCACAGGGACAGGGGTTGGTGCTGGCTACTAGGGTAAACTGGGCGGGAAAGGTAACAGATTGGCGGGTGCGGGAGATAGTCACGAAGCCGTCTTCAAGGGGCTGCCGCAAAAATTCTAATACGTCGCGTTTGAATTCGGTTAGCTCGTCTAGAAACATTACGCCGCGATGGGCAAGGGAGATTTCGCCCGGTCGAGGGAAACTGCCACCACCCACGAGGGCTGGACCGGAGGCGGAATGGTGGGGAGCGCGAAAGGGTCGGTCGGCAATGAGCATTCCACGATTTTTTAACAATCCAGCGACTGAATGGATCTGGGTGACTTCCAAGGCTTCGTTAAAACTCAGATCTGGCAGAATTCCTGGTAGTCTTCGCGCCAGCATGGTTTTACCGCTGCCTGGTGGTCCGACAAAAACAAGATTATGTCCGCCTGCTGCGGCAATTTCTAGGGCACGCCGACCGTGGGCTTGGCCTTTTACGTCTCGCAGATCGCTGAGGTGGGTGGTGGATCGATCGGCCTTTCTAGTTTCTGGTGCGGTGGGGACAAATCGATCGGGGTTTTGCAAAAAGCTCATTACCTGGCGTAAATCTTCTAGGCCGTAGACTCTTAATCCTTGGACCACCGCTGCTTCTTGGGCATTATCAGCGGGTAGCACTAAGCCCATAATTCCTAGTCTTTTGGCTGCGGCGGCGATTGGTAATACTCCAGCGACTGGGCGCAGGCTGCCATCTAGGGAAAGTTCGCCCAAAAACAAATAATCGCTCAACAGGTCTACAGGTATTTGTCCAGAGGCAGCTAAGATGCCTACGCCGATCGGTAGATCAAACACAGGGCCTTCTTTGCGTAAATCGGCAGGAGCGAGGTTGATGACAATGCGCTTGAGTGGGTAGTTTGCGCCGGAGTTTTTGAGGGCGGTTTTGACTCGATCTCGTGATTCCTGTACAGCAGTATCTGGTAAACCGACTAAACTAATCCCTGGCATTCCATTAGATACATCAACCTCTACGCCAACTTTGATGGCATCGATGCCCTGAATCGCCGCACTCCAAACTCTTGCTAACACCGCAGACTCTCCCGATCGGCTATTAATCAATCTAGGTTAGCTATTCCACTGACTAATGGAGATCGGTCGATCTGCCGATCTCCATTAGCTTTTCTTGACTTTCTTAGCTTGACAAGTAAAAACTTTGACCTCTGCAACCATCGATCTCCAATTTTATGTTTTGAATAATCTGTGTGAACCCTTTGGCCTTAAAATGGTCAATGCGGCAAATTTCTAGGCGGAACCCTTTAACGGTTGGTCTGTGCTGTTAAACATCATTAAAATTCAGTAAGGAAAACAAAACATGAGCGCAGATATTTTTGCAAAAGTCCAGACAGTAGTAGCCGATAAACTGGACGTAGATGCGGGTAAAATCACGCCTGAAGCCAGCTTCACCAACGATCTTGGTGCAGATTCTTTAGATGTCGTTGAGCTAGTAATGGCGCTAGAAGAAGAATTTGACGTAGAAATTCCTGACGAAGAAGCTGAAAAGCTGCAAACCGTACAGTCGGTAGTAGACTACATCAACACTAAAATCAAGAAGTAGCAAGCATTGGCGAGGTCGAAAGATCCCAACGATCGACCACCTTGCCACTTCCATATTTTTACTTATTAACTCTATTTTCTTCCTCGTAACATGGCGAATTCAGACCGCAAGCGAGTTGTTGTCACCGGTCTCGGTGCGATCACCCCGATCGGCAACACCCTAGATGAATACTGGGCAGGTTTAACTGCTGGTAAAAACGGGGTCGGTGTAATCACACACTTCGATCCGGCTCGTCATGACTGCCGCATTGCCGCCGAAGTCAAAGGCTTCGATGCATTGGACTACGTTGAAAGAAAAGAAGCCAAGCGGATGGATCGCTTTGCGCAGTTTGCCGTGTGTGCCAGCAAACAGGCACTGGCCGATGCTAACCTGAAAATTACTGACCTGAATGCTTCCCAGATCGGCGTAATTGTAGGTACCGGCGTTGGTGGCTTGAAAGTTCTAGAAGACCAACAAGAAATTTATTTAACTAAAGGGCCCGATCGCTGTAGCCCCTTCATGATTCCGATGATGATCTCCAATATGGCCGCCGGTTTGGTGGCGATTCAATTGGGAGCTAGGGGACCAAACATGTGTACGGTCACGGCTTGCGCTGCTGGTAGCAACGCGATCGGAGAGGCTTTCCGCATTATTCAAGGTGGCTATGCCAAAGCTATGGTTTGTGGTGGTACCGAATCAGCGATTACGCCTTTGGGAATTGCTGGTTTTGCAGCTTGTAAGGCTGTTTCTACCTCTAATGAAGACCCCAGCCGTGCCTGTCGGCCTTTTGATGTGAAGCGCGATGGCTTTGTGATGGGCGAAGGCTCCGGGATTTTGATTTTAGAAGAGCTAGAACACGCCCTCGATCGGGGTGCCAAAATTTATGCTGAAGTTGCGGGCTACGGCATGACCTGCGATGCCTACCACATGACTGGCCAGATTCCTGGTGGCGTAGAGGCCGCTAGAGCCATGGCCTTAGCACTCCAAGATGGCAATGTTTCACCAGATACTGTGGACTATATTAATGCCCATGGAACTAGTACACCAATCAATGACCCTACTGAGACAGCGGCGATCAAGAAAACTTTGGGAGATCGAGCTTACAAAGTCGCCGTCAGTTCCACTAAGTCCATGACTGGTCACTTATTGGGTGGTGCCGGTGGTATTGAGGGTGTCGCAACCGCTTTGGCAATCAAACACAGCATTGCTCCTCCAACGATTAACCTCGAAACCCCTGATCCAGAATGTGATTTGGATTATGTGGCTAATGTTGCTCGATCAATGCCGATCAATGTCGCAATGTCAAATTCCTTTGGCTTTGGTGGTCACAATGTAACTTTGGTATTCAAGAAATATCAATAGGATCAGAGATCAGAAGTCGCACTTCTTTAGGAAGTGCAACTTCTGGCTGAAGAATTCTCAATGGAAACTTCTACCAACTAGGCTTTTCATCACTTGCTATTCACTTCAACAGTAGCTTGACGAAACTAACCAATACTTGTATCTATCGATCGCCATCTTCACAGTAATCTACGGCAAATCTTTAGCAAAAGCCAACACTTCATCATCAGGTATTCTCTGATTTGCCTTCCCAGCTTCTTAGACGGTTAGAACATCATAACCCAGTTCTCGCAAGGATTTCACAACAGGATATGGATATTGTTCATCTGCATACAAACGTTTCATGCACTAAATTTCCTGATTCATTGCAGCATCGTTGTCTTTGATTTCAGCTTCAATTTCTTCAGGAAAAGCTGCGGCATACGCCCAGGCATTAGCAATGTCAGTTGGGTAGCAACTTAAAGCGGGACACTTACCTATTCTGAGCAGATAGCAAAACCAGAAGAAAGCCCATGCAATTGATCACATGAGCGAATATCGTAATCTTGATTTACGAGATCTAGAATTACGATGATGATCAATATAAGGG
>JANOXZ010000719.1:0-5828 GCA_031418695.1 Synechococcales cyanobacterium VAR_35_metabat_10 | reverse complement strand
GGCTACCAGGCAAATTATAGGGAACGCGCAACGGCGATTCGACGGCCATAGAGTCTCCAGATAGGTGAAATTTTAGACAACAGCGGCTAAGGGCACCGGCAGATCTTTAGAGCTAGTTAAAACTCGATCGATCAAGCCATATTCCTTGGCTTCAGAAGGAGTGAGATAGAAGGTACGCTCCATATCTTTGGCCAGTTTCTCAGAAGAATGACCAGTATTCTTCGCCAGAATATTCAGCATCGCGGCTTTGTTATCAAGAACTTCTTTAGCACGGATCTGAATATCGGTGGCTTGACCACGACCAGTGCCGGTTTTGGATTGGTTCAACACAATGGTCGCATTGGGTAAACTAGCCCGACAGCCCTTGGTGCCACAAGATAAAATCATGGCGGCGGTGCCCATGGCTTGACCAATACAGATGGTATGAACCGGTGGCTTGATGTAGGCCATGGTGTCACAGATGGCAAATGCTTCGGTTTCTTGGCCGATCGCTTCGCCACCATACCAAGAGGTACCAGTGGAGTTGATATAAAAGTTAATGGGTTTTTCAGGATTATCGAACTGTAAGTATAGTAACTGAGCAATAATCAGCCTGGTCACATCTACTCCGAGCTGGCGCTTGTATTCGTCGCTAGAAACCAGTGGTAAACCCAAGTAAATAATTCGCTCTTTCAAAATTAGCGAGGGTAGATCTGGTGGGGGAGTGCGATAGGCGCTATCACCGTAATAAGGAGCTTGAACCATGGTTATTTCCGCAAAAATCTACGTTCCATCTTAACTCGCCAAAGCCAGCGCGGGGTGGGATGATTGCCGAAACAATATCCTCCTGAGGTAAAATAGCAAAATTCCTTGTCCCTCATACCTTTTATGGATGTCACCCAGGCTGTTCAGCAGCTTTATAATACCTATCCTTTTCCCCCTGACCCAATTTTGGATGAAGTACCACCGGGGTATAACTGGCGCTGGCATTGGCAAGCAGCCTACAATTTTTGTTTGGGGCAATTGCCTGCTCGATCGGATGTGCGGATTTTGGATGCGGGCTGTGGCACCGGGGTTAGTACCGAATATTTGGTGCATTTGAATCCGGGGGCGCAGGTGACAGCGATCGATATTAGTCCTGGAGCTTTATCGGTGGCCAAGGAACGCTGTACTCGATCGAAGGCTTTGGGGGTAGAGTTCCATCAAATGAGCTTGTTTGATGTAGATCAGTTGCCAGGGGAGTTTGATCTGATCAATTCTGTCGGTGTATTGCACCATACGGCTGATCCAAATAAGGGCATCCAAGCCCTAGCGAAGAAATTGGCTCCTGGTGGTCTGTTGCATATTTTTGTTTATGGTGAGGTGGGACGCTGGGAAATTACCATGATGCAACGGGCGATCGGGCTGTTGCAGGGTGACAAGAAAGGTGATTACCGGGATGGCGTGAGGGTCGGACGGGAGATTTTTGCTAATTTGCCAGAAACTAACCGCATTGCCCAACGAGAGCAAAGCCGCTGGTCGTTAGAAAACTTTAAGGATGAATGTTTCGCAGATATGTACGTGCATCCCCAAGAGATTGTCTACAATGCCGAGACGATTTTTGGGCTGATTGATGCGGCGGGTTTGGAGTTTATTGGTTTCTCGAATCCGCAGTTCTGGGATTTAGAGCGGTTGATTGGGCAAGCGCCAGATTTGATGGAGAGAGCCAAGGCTTTGACCGATCGACAGCGCTATCGCCTGATTGAGTTATTAGATCCCGAGGTGGCTCACTTTGAGTTCTTCCTGGGCAAGCCACCGTTGACTAAGGCAGATTGGTCTGATGATGCAGCTTTGCTGGCAGCGATTCCTCAACGGCATCCCTGTTTAGAGGGCTGGCCAAGTCGGGCATTTTTCGACAGCAATTATCAAATTGCCAAGATTGACGATGCCGAGTTTGCCTGTATGGATGCCTGCGATGGCGTTAGGACTGTGGGTGATTTGGTGGGATCTTTGGCAGACGTTGATCTTGCTGTTGTGCGTGGTCTTCGATCGCGCTTTTTGATCACACTGCAAGCTTAGGCAAGCAAAATAATCGATCAAAATAAGATCATTATTTGGTTTCTCTCCAAGCTTCAGCGCGGAGGAAAGCGGCGGTGATCTCTTTGTTTTCCCAGATTCCAGCTAGCTCGAAGAATGCTGCTTCGGCATCGGGTGAGGGCGGCTCCGAGACTGTATCGGCTTCTTGGCTGATGCAGTAGTCAAAAAATTCAATAAACTGAATGATTTGGTTGCGCTGTTCGATGCAAAATTGTTGGATTTTTTGGATGACCATTTCTAGGGTTAGCATGGAGTTTTCTGGAGCTACTGATACAATGAGAACGGCATAACGTAACCCTACAGACATTTAAAGGTTTTTATGACAACTGCCACAGCTCCTAAAACTCCTGTTGATACTCAACCGCTGCTACTAGATGTCAGCAATACAACTCTAACAGTTACCCCAGAGCAATTTGATCTCCTGTGCGTCGATAATCCTGACTTACGCCTAGAGCTGACCCCAAATAGAGAACTGATCATTATGGCTCCAGCAGGCGGTGAAAGTAGCAAAAAAAATCACAATTTGTCAGGCCAGCTCTTTGTTTGGAATGAAAAGAATGAACTGGGTGAAGCATTTGACTCTTCTGGTGGATATGACTTCACAGCACTTGGAGGCGGTAAACCATCCCCTGATGTTTCCTGGGTCGAGAAATCTCGACTAGAAGGGGTAAACATCATAGGGTTTATTCGGGTAGTGCCTGATTTTGTGATTGAGCTACGATCGCCTTTGGCGCAAGCGGAGCTATCGGCTACAGACAATTTGAAGCCCACACAAGAGAAAATGAGAGAATATCAACGGGTGGGAGTAAAACTAGGCTTACTCATTAATCCAAAGAATAAGCAGGTAGAGATTTATCGGCCAGGGCAAGAGCCAGAGGTGTTAGAATCTCCGGCTTCGATCGATTGCAATGAAGTCATGCCCGGTTTTGTATTGAGCATGAAAAAAATTTGGTAATCATCAATATAGCCAGCTCTCAATTTACTTTGGTAAATCAGCAGAAACAAGTGATTTTATTGTGGATTGTTTAGCTAATTGGTGGGAGAAAAACAAACTAAAATGCTCAGGCTTGAAGGAATCAGTAATTGATCTTGATGGTGGTTCAGCTACTCGTAGCAATCGAACACAATTCATCAAAAGAATGGTTCAGTTTTCAAATGAAATCAACATAGAGATAAGATTGATTTACTATCCACCATATCATAGCAAATATAATCCTATTGAGAGATGTTGGGCTGCCTTAGAGAACTATTGGAATGGCGGAATTTTAGATTCAGTAGAAGCTGCAATACTTTGGGCTTCTAATATGACTTGGCAAGGACTGAAACCAATTGTGCATTGTGTAGAGACGATTTATGAGAAAGGAGTCAAAGTTCTGCCAGATGAGCTGGAAGAATACAAAGCAAATTGGCAATTTTCAAACTGCTTTCGATTAAGTAGTACAAGTGTTACCTTAACAGGGGTAGTTAAAGTAACCAACACAAAAATCTGCTTGCTTGGCCTGCTGAAGTGTCTCCTGCAAGGTTGGCAATAGTTTTAGGTCAATATTGTCGAAAATTCTTGGCACTTGCTACGCTCTGCACCCTGGCGAAAAACATTTGATTTCCCATGAAATACGTCAGCCACCTAAATATTACAAATATTTCAGTACCCAAACGCCTGAAAATTATATCCCCAATTTGGTACTGACGAACAAGAATGTTACCCAAGTATTAAATTTGCAGACCGAATGATATGAACCCGAACTCGGCAAAAAATCGCGTTCTACTATTATTTCAGAGGCTTGACCGAAACCGATCAATTACCGTTTTTTGAATTGGACGCTGTCTTCAGTCAGGGTGATGTCGTAACCTTTGTAAACGTCGTGACCTAATAATCCATAATTCAGGTTATTGTCACCGACGGCTACTGATAAATCGGTAACTTTGCCTTGGCCAAATTCCACGGAATCGAGTTTTACGGTGTCGAATTCAGCGGTGCCATTGGCAGTTTTGGCTTTGGTTTTGCCGGAAGAAACTAGTTTTAATCTTTCGGCTACGCCTTTGGTGAGCAATGTTTTGCTGGCACCAGTATCTAACATCATCGGGATGCGATCGCTGCCATTGATAACTACTTCGACGATCGGGACATTGTTGTTTTTAGAAATAATTGGTAGTGAAAAAGATGTGGTTTGCTCAATTTTGGTTACTACAATTTGTGGGTCAGTAACTTTATCAGCTTTACTGATTTTCTTGGTTGGATCAGCTTTTTTTAAATCTGAGATTGGTTGATCAGCTTTGGGTGCTTTGAAATTTGCTGCTTTGTTGCGGGCGTGAGATAAATTCTGCTGGAATTGGGGCAGAATTTTCATTGCCAATGGATAGTTAATGCTGTTTTTGGGAACTGCTTTGAGTTGGCTGATGGATTCTTGCCACCGATCGGCCACCAAAGACCAATCTTCCTTGGCTAAGGCGGTTTCACTGACGGCTCTAGCAGCCGCTGCTATATTCAGGGCCTCTTTATATCGATCGTTGGCAATATTGGCATTTAACACCGCAGTATCAGCAGGGCTAGCTGCTGGGCTGGGAGAGGCATTGGCTAAAGGATCTGGAGGAGCGCTGACTTCTGGGGTGGGTGCTGGAGTTGTTGTGCTACAAGCGCTCAACAGCATGACAGATGTAATGATCATTCCAATTTTGTTCTTTTGCATCCCGTTCACCGTAAACTCCCCGGTATTTTAATCTCAAGTAATTCCTCATCCTTATTCCACGATACCCATAGTGCCTCCGGATATTCACACAAAAAAAGACGGCCACAGCCGTCATTTAAATAAAAAGAATTTATGGGACTAAGGACTACATCATCCCCATACCGCCCATGCCTCCCATACCGCCCATTCCACCCATGCCGCCCATATCAGGTGCCGCAGATTTGGGTTCGGGTTTTTCGACCACGAGGGCTTCGGTGGTAAGTACCAAGCCAGCGATCGAAACAGCATTTTGCAACGAAGAACGCACAACCTTAGCTGGGTCAATGATGCCCGCTGCAATTAGATCTTCGTATTTGCCGGTGGCAGCGTTGTAACCCATGTTAAAGTCGCTTTCCCGGACTTTTTCTACCACGATCGAACCTTCAGCACCGGCGTTGTCAGCAATCTGACGCAATGGAGCAATCAAGGAACGAGCGATGATATCAGCACCGATCATTTCTTCGGGTGAGAAGCCTACTTTGAAAGCTTCAACTTGCTTGGCTAGGTGAATCAAAGTTGCACCACCACCGGGTACAATGCCTTCTTCGATCGCGGCTTTAGTCGCGTTCAGAGCATCTTGCAGACGAAGCTTGCGATCTTTCAGCTCGGTTTCAGTAGCAGCACCGACCTTAATGACGGCTACCCCACCAGCGAGCTTCGCGATCCGCTCTTGCAGTTTTTCTCGATCGTAATCAGAATCAGTGTCTTCCATTTGCTTGCGCAAGTGAGCAACCCGAGCCGCTACGTCTTCTTTGTTGCTGCCTTCAGCCACAATTACGGTGGTTTCTTTGTCGATCGAAATCTTGGTGGCTTGACCAAGCATTTCGATTTCAACAGTGTCTAAGCTCAAACCGATTTCTTCGGAGATTACTTGGCCACCAGTTAATATAGCGATGTCTTGCAACATGGCTTTACGGCGCTCACCAAAGCCGGGAGACTTGATGGCGGCGACGTTTAATACGCCTCTGGCTTTGTTTACGACCAAGGTAGCTAGGGCTTCGCCTTCTACGTCTTCGGCAATAATCAACAAGGGCTTACCAGCACGGG
>JANOXZ010000718.1:0-14175 GCA_031418695.1 Synechococcales cyanobacterium VAR_35_metabat_10 | reverse complement strand
AAACCATTCCCCGATTTATTCGAGTGGATTGTTCCACGTATGGGGGAGTTGCCTAGGCCAAGGAGAACCTTTAAAACCCCAAAGTCTAAAAAGCCTACCCCATCAGGTGTCCCGCTTTAAGTTGCTACCCCCGCCGCCTTTAATTCAACAAACAAATTATTGGCCAAATCCTTCACCAGCTTAAGCTGCGCCTTCCACTCCACCGTCACCATCTTCAGATCATCCTTCTTATTTTTCACCTCACCACTAGGCAACACCCCCGTATCGTCACTATCCTCAAAATCTTCCTCATCAGCAGATGCAAACAGCGATTGCAACTCCGCCAACCGCGTCTGCGCCTGTTCTAGCTCCTCCAATACCTGCGGAAACTGACTCTGCAAAATCTGCTCATCAGGAATTAACTCCGCCCCCCAACCACTCGCCGCGATCGACTTAAAATCGGCCTTCAGCAAATCCACATAGTTCGCAAAAGCCCCTCGCACCTGAAACCGAGTTAACAACTGCTGTTTAGCCAACGCCTGTTCAATACTTTTCAACAAACCACTGCGCATCACATAAACATTCCGAGTCCTCGCCGCCTGATTCGCCGCATCTGGAGCCAACGCCTCCACGATCGGCAAATTAACTCGCCACCAATCTTCCAGCATCTTCATAAACTGCTGCTGCCGAGCAACTACACTTTGGTGGGTAGCGACAAAATCAGCAATATTTCGCTTGTCGGCGATCACCGCCGCAAAATTCACATAAACATCATCTCTAGCTACAAAAGCATCCTGCTGTAACTGCTCATAATTTCGCCAAAAATGCCCCAAGCTTTCCACCTCTTGCTTCGGCACCCCACCATGCAAATGCGCCCGCACATCATGGGGTTCTGGCGGCGGAGCATTATCCACATAGCGCCGAATATTGCAATTGTAATCTTCCGCCACAATCTTTGCCCTCGGCACCCGCCGCGCATAAGCCGGAATATTTTGCCCCGCCCGATAAGCATAAATAATTTTATCGATATCTTCAGGCCGCAAATGATTTTGCGCCTTGCCCTCTCGGTACTCTCGATCGGCATTAATAAACAGCACTTCATCACGATCAGCCGCCCCCGCCTTATTCATCACCAAAATACAAGCCGGAATGCCCGTGCCATAAAACAAATTGCTGGGTAGACCAATAATTGCCTCCAAATAGCCCTGATCAATAAAATGTCTCCGAGCTTCGCGCTCTTCACCGCCCCGAAACAGCACCCCGTGAGGCATCACCGAAGCCAACCGGCCATCGTGCTTCAGCACCGCCAACATGTGCTGTACAAACATCAGATCAGCCTTTTTCCCTTTCTCTGGCAGCATCACCGCAAAGCGCCCAGGAAATTTCAGATCTTTTTTAATGTAGTTCTGGCTAAAAGGTGGATTTGCCACCACCCGATCGAACCGTTTCAGTTCGTTGCTCACATCTAAATGCTGCGGCTCCCGCAAAGTATCTTCTTGGCGAATATCTGCATGAGAAATACCATGCAGCAGCATATTCATTTTACAAATTGACCAAGTCGTACCCATTTTTTCTTGACCATAAAGCGCCAACTCATCGGCACTGCCCCCATTTTCTCGCAAATAATCGCGCATCTGAATCAGCATTCCCCCCGAACCAACCGTCGGATCGTAAACACTCATGCTTTCTTGCGGATCACAGACCTCCACGCAAATTCGCACCACTTCCGCCGGGGTATAAAATTCCCCGGCTTTTTTCCCCGCCGAATCGGCAAAGTATTTAATCAGCCATTCATAGGCGGCACCAAGCAAATCTGGAAACTCAAAATCGCTGTCTTTGAGCGGAATTTTCTCAAAGTTCAACAAAAAATTCGACAGAGTATCGTCATCTAGAGTTCGTTGACCAATTTTACGGTTGAAGTTGATCCCTTTGAGTACATCTTGTAAAGCATCAGGGTTAGCGTCTTCGATCGCCTCCAACGCTTTATTGAGCATGGTGCCAACATTGTCTTTAAGATGTTTCAGCGCCGAACGTGGCACAATTTTTGTCTCGCCATTTTCCTTAACCTCTTCTTCCCAGCCCTGGTTCCAGCGGGCGCGTGGCGGCACATAGAAATATTTGCCAGAGTAGCGATCAGGATCAGCTAGCTCCACCTCAATATCTGCCGCCTTCATGCCCTTAGCCGTAAACTCTTGGCGTAACTCGGTTTGACGTTGCTCAAATAAATCACTGGCTCGCTTCAAAAACAACATGCCAAAGATGTATTCCTTGTATTCGCTGGCATCCATGCTGCCACGCAAGTCATCACAGGCAGTCATCAGCAAGCTTTCTAAACGAGAGAGAGTTAGTTTCATCAGGAATAAATTTGGGTCAAAGATAACATTTGTTTCAGCCTTCCCCCACAAATGGCCAGGTGTTAGAAAATAACAGGCTAGCGCAAGTTATCTCGGCTACCTGAAACTCCAGGCGGCGTACTCAAAGACTTTTAAGCACCATTCCCTTCACCATGATGAACAGCAACCAAACACCCACCAAGCAAGGCTTATACGACCCGCAATTTGAACATGATGCTTGCGGCGTAGGGTTTATCGTACATCAAAAAGGCCAGCAAACTCACTCGATCGTCGCTCAAGCCCTGACCATCTTAGTTAACCTCGACCATCGCGGAGCCTGCGGTTGCGAAACCAACACCGGCGATGGTGCGGGGATCTTGATGCAGGTGCCCCACAAATTCATGCAAAAGGTTGCTCAAGCTGAAGGGATTACTCTGCCCGCCGCTGGAGAATATGGAGTCGGAGCCATCTTTAATTCCCCCGATCCTGCCAAGCGTGCTGCCAGTCGGCGAGAATTTGAAAAAGTCGTAGCCTCGACGGGTCAAAAAGTTTTAGGTTGGCGCGATGTACCCATTGATGACTCCTCGATCGGACGCACCGCTAAAGACAGCGAACCCTTCATGCAGCAAGTCTTTATCGAGCGCAACCCCAATCTAGCCGATGACCTCGCCTTCGAGCGGAAACTCTACTTAATCCGCAAGCTTGCCCACCGCGCCATTCGCCCTGGCATTGATGACACCTATTGGTATATTTCCAGCATCTCTTGCCGCACATTGGTATATAAAGGAATGCTGATGCCCGAGCAAGTTGGGCAATACTTCCCCGAGCTGCAAGATCCAGATATGGAAAGTGCCTTGGCCTTGGTGCATTCTCGCTTCAGCACTAACACCTTCCCAAGCTGGGAAAGATCTCACCCCTACCGTTACATCGCTCACAACGGCGAAATCAATACCCTGCGTGGCAACATTAACTGGATGCAGGCACGGCAATCGATGTTTGCATCCGAGTTGTTTGGCGACGATATGAAGATGATTCAGCCGGTGATTAACGTTGATGGCAGTGACTCGCTGATTTTTGACAACGCTTTAGAATTATTGTCTTTATCTGGCCGCTCTCTGCCTCACGCCATGATGATGATGGTGCCGGAGCCTTGGAATGCTCATGAATCGATGAGTGCCGAGAAGAAAGCTTTCTATGAATACCATTCTTGTCTGATGGAGCCTTGGGATGGCCCTGCTTCGATCGCCTTCACGGACGGCACTATGATCGGCGCATTATTAGATAGAAACGGTCTACGGCCTTCTCGGTATTATGTAACCAAAGATGACTTGGTAATTATGGCCTCAGAAGCTGGGGTGTTGCCGATCGAACCCGAACGAGTCCTGCGCAAAGGCCGGATTCAGCCCGGTGAAATGTTTGTAGTCGATACGGCTAAAGGACGCATTGTTACAGACAAAGAGATTAAAGACCAGATCATCAACGAGCATCCTTACCGTCAGTGGCTTGATCAGCAGTTGGTGAAACTAGAGCAGTTACCAGCAGCCACCGATATTCCTAATGACAATAATGAGGATCTGATTCAACAGCAAATGGCCTTTGGTTATACCTTTGAAGAACTGCGCTTACTGATGGCTCCCATGGCGCGAGATGGAGTAGAAGCTACTGGTTCGATGGGGACTGATACGCCTTTGGCGGTGTTGTCCGATCGCCCCAAACTCCTTTACGACTATTTCCAACAGCTCTTCGCCCAGGTCACAAACCCGCCGATCGACTCCATTAGAGAAGAGATTGTGACTTCGGCCTTAACTACAATTGGATCAGAGCGCAATTTACTAAAGCCTGAGCCGGAGAGTTGTCATTTAATTGCCTTGAATTCGCCGATTTTGAGTAACGCCGATTTGGCAAAGCTCAAGAACCTAAATCAGGCAGACTTTAAATCGGTAACTATGCCAATTTTGTTTAACCCCAAAAATGGCGTAAGCAGCCTGGAAACCAGGATGAATCAGATTTACCAGCAAGCTGATCAGGCGATTATTGATGGCGCGAGTATTTTGATTTTGAGCGATCGAGGTGTGAATCCAGATCAAGCGCCCATTCCGGCATTGTTAGCGGTGGCTGGTCTGCATCACCATTTAATCCGGCAAGGTACTCGTACTCGCGTTGGATTGGTCTTGGAATCTGGTGAACCACGCGAAGTTCACCACTTTGCGGTGTTGATTGGCTATGGTTGCGGAGCGGTCAATCCCTATTTGGCTTTTGCAACTATCACCGACATGATCGAGCAGAAATTACTGCTCAATACTGATCCACAGACGGCTGTAAAAAACTATATTAAAGCTGCCACCAAGGGCGTAACTAAGATTGCTTCTAAGATTGGGATATCTACGATCCAGAGTTATCGCGGTGCTCAGATTTTTGAAGCGATCGGCTTAAATTCATCAATTATCGACAAATACTTCACTCGCACCGCATCACGGATTGCTGGCGCTGATATTGATGTAGTTACCCAAGAAGCTTTAGCTCGGCATAGCTATGGATTCCCCGATCGGCCATCCAAGGGGCAAACCTTAGCAGTAGGTGGCGATTATCAATGGCGCAAAGATGGAGAGTCACATCTTTTCAATCCTGAAACTATTCACCTGCTACAAAAAGCGGTACGGATGGGTGATTATGAACTGTACAAAAAATATGCAGCTTTGGTCAATCAACAAGATAGTGAACACTTTACCCTACGTGGCCTATTAGAATTTAAAGACCAAACAGCAGTGCCGATCGAAGAAGTTGAGCCGATCGAAGCAATTTTAAAAAGATTCAAAACTGGCGCAATGAGCTATGGTTCGATCTCTCAAGAAGCCCATGAGGCACTGGCGATCGCTATGAATCGGATTGGTGGTAAATCCAACACTGGCGAAGGCGGCGAAGACCCCGAGCGCTACACTTGGACGAACGATCGCGGTGATTCCAAAAATAGTGGGATCAAACAAGTGGCCTCTGGGCGATTTGGGGTAACTAGTCTGTATCTTTCCCAAGCCCGTGAAATCCAGATAAAAATGGCACAGGGAGCCAAGCCCGGTGAAGGTGGTCAGCTACCCGGTAAAAAGGTCTATCCTTGGATTGCCAAGGTGCGGCACTCTACGCCGGGAGTTGGTCTGATTTCACCACCGCCGCACCACGATATTTACTCGATCGAAGATCTTGCTGAACTTATCCACGATCTGAAAAATGCTAACCGTGCTGCTCGGATTAACGTCAAGCTGGTATCAGAAGTCGGGGTAGGGACGATCGCTGCTGGGGTTGCTAAAGCCCATGCCGATGTAGTGCTAATTTCGGGGTTTGATGGCGGTACTGGTGCTTCGCCCCAGACTTCGATTAAACATGCCGGTTTGCCTTGGGAGCTAGGACTAGCCGAAACTCATCAAACTTTGGTGCTCAACAATCTGCGCAGCCGGATTGTAGTAGAAACTGATGGTCAACTTAAGACCGGTAAGGATGTAATGATTGCGGCGCTGCTAGGCGCCGAAGAATTTGGTTTCTCTACTGCGCCGTTGGTCACGTTGGGCTGTATTATGATGCGGGTCTGTCATCTCAATACTTGCCCTGCCGGTATCGCTACTCAAGATCCCCAACTCCGCGAAACTTTCGTCGGTGATCCTGAGCATACGGTGAACTTTATGAAGTTCATTGCTCAAGATATGCGCGAGCTAATGGCACAGCTCGGTTTCCGTACTCTCAATGAAATGGTGGGACGCACTGATGTGTTGGAAGCTAAGGCGGCGATCGATCATTGGAAGGCCAAAAATATCGATTTATCCAGTCTGCTCTACCAACCAGAAGCGGGGCCAGAAGTGGGTCGCTATTGCCAGATTCCGCAAGATCATGGTTTAGAGAAGTCTTTAGATATGACTACTTTGTTGGAGTTGTGTAAGGGGGCGATAGATCTTGGTGAATCGGTTAAAGCAACATTGCCAATCAAGAATGTCAACCGTGCGGTGGGTACGATCTTGGGCAATGAAATCACCAAAAATCATTGGCAAGGGCTACCAGCAGATACAGTCCATCTAAAGTTTCAAGGTAGTGCAGGTCAAAGCTTCGGAGCATTTGTGCCACCAGGAGTAACCCTAGAGCTAGAGGGCGATGCTAATGACTACATTGGCAAGGGTCTGAGCGGCGGCAAAATAATTCTTTATCCTTCAGCAGCTTCTACTTTTGTCGCAGAAGAGAATGTGATTGTGGGGAATGTGGCGCTGTATGGTGCTACTAGCGGTGAGGTCTACATTAGTGGCATGGCTGGAGAACGTTTCTGTGTGCGTAACTCTGGGGTGACTGCGGTGGTGGAATCGATCGGCGATCATGGCTGTGAATATATGACTGGCGGCAAGGTATTTATCCTGGGCAAGACCGGTCGCAATTTTGCGGCGGGAATGAGCGGTGGGGTGGCCTATGTGCTGGATGAGCAGGGAGATTTTGCGACTCGCTGCAATACTCAGATGGTGGGCTTAGAGACGCTGACTGATCCTTCGGAGATTGCCGAGGTGCGGGCAACGATTCAGAAACATGCTGACTATACCAAGAGCGCGAAGGCGCTGCGGTTGTTGGCTGATTGGGATGCGGTGGTGCCCAAGTTCGTCAAGGTGATGCCCCGTGATTACAAGCGGGTATTACAGGCGATTCAGAATGCGTTGTCTTCGGGGTTGAGTGGTGATGATGCCCTCAATGCGGCCTTTGAAGAAAATGCCCGTGATGTCGCTCGGATTGGTGGTAGCTAACGAATAGTAGTAAGGGTGTTTAGAACAAAAAAATCCAGTTCCAAACATCTACTACAAAGCTTTTGGCAAGTCACTTATCAATAAAAAAAATGTTAGTTATTCCAATCACTATGCAGACTACATTCTTTGTTGACCCAGAGCCTCTCTTAGGCACTCTTGCTAGAATTTTTGCTTCTGAGGGAGCGGCTAGGGAGGTTGCTGTTCTGACATACTCAACTCCTAAATTAGTGATGATTGATAGTTATGGCAATACAGCTTCATATACCCTATATTTACATGTGAAATTGAGTCTTTATACCCAACTTTTGGAAGGTATGGGACTTATAGAACAATCTATCTGTGACAATGCTCAAGTTTTCCTCAGTCAATTTCCCTCCGATGACCTTACTCAAGTCAAAATAGTTCCTGCCATTGTTGAAGATTCTCAATGGCGGGAAAAGGCTGCGGCTTGGATCACTGGAGATAAACTTTCTAATCAAGGGCGTGTACGTTCTAACAATGTTGCCCCTCTTGCTGCTGATGGTTTATTGTTTAGATCCAATGCCGAAATCCACCTATATCGTTCTCTAAAAGCACTGGGAGTTTCATTTGCACCCTTACCTGTTTTCGTGAGAGGAGGAGACGGCTATAGGCGCATTGAATCAGACTTTTTCCTAATACATGGTGGGATTGCGATGGTTGTAGAAGTAGATGGTGATACTGTTCATCAAGAAACACCAGCAGAGGCCCATGATAGAACATCAATGCTTCAACGTGAAGGTGTCTATATCGAACGCATCAAATCTAGTGAGTGCGATTCTGCTGAAAAAGCAAAAATTGCTGCACAAAAAATTATGTCCGTTATCGAGAAAGTTAGAACCACTAGATGATAGAGACAAATATACGAGCTTGCTCAATGTCTTTGTGTTCCAGTCTTAGGAATTCTTGATGTAATTCTGATTGATGAGGGTAAGCAATTAAATGGTATGAATTGCTGAACATGGGCTTTGAAGAAAAATCCAGGGTGTGGAAGCTGTTATAAACCTTTCGAATCCTATATAAATGCCCCTGGGAAACCCCATTTCTCACTCCCATCAAATGCTCATACAACCTCGGATACAGCCGCTCCACCTCATCGATCGCCTCCAGTACTAAGATTTGAATTAATGAATTTGCCCATAACCAACTAACCACGCTAAGATCTAAGAACTCATTCCAATTTCCCAAGAGGTTAACAAATGGCCGTTCAACAACAGCTAGACTCCTCTCCTCGTCAACCAAAGTATAGCAAAGAAGAATTTGCTCAACGAGGAAACGAAATCTATGAAACCCATATTCGATCGCAGATCGAAGCCGAAAACCACGGCAAAATAGTAGCGATCGACATTGAAACAGCAGCCTACGAGATCGCTGAAAACAGTCTCACAGCCGCCAAACAATTACTGAAACGTTATCCCAATGCCCAAATTTATGGCTTACGCATTGGTCATCGCGGTGTTCACAGTTTCGGTTTCCATGCCCCAAACATCTCTGTATGATTATCGGTAACGTTAATACAAACCGTGAAGCCGTCATCACATTGACTGTACTAGGAACAAATCAACAACGCCAAGAAATCAAAGCAGTTGTTGATACAGGATACACGGGGTTTTTAACCTTACCCTCTAGTGTCATCGCAACATTAGAGCTGACTTGGTACATGCAGCAAGAATGCATAATAGGTGATGGTAGTACTTCTATGTTTACTCTCTACGAAGCATCTGCTATCTGGGATGGTCAAGTCAGAACAATTGAAATCAACGAATCAGAAACATCTCCACTGGTTGGGATGAGCCTAATAGAAGGCTATGAACTAAATATTCAGGCATTGGCAGGTGGCTTAGTGACAATCAAAATATTATCATCGACTTAACTAAAGTATTTTTGCTGTAATTCTCATAAAACTACAAAGGGCGCATATTATGCGCCCTTTAAAATACTTAGTTAATTCACGATATTAATGTTTTCAGCTCCACCTTAACTGGCTCAATATTCCAAATATCTTGGCAATATTCGCGGATAGACCGATCAGATGAGAACTTGCCCATGCGAGCCACATTCAAGATCGCCATTTTTGTCCAATGCTCTTGATCGCGGTAAGCCTGACTGGCCTTATGCTGACAATCAATATAAGATTGATAGTCTGCAAACAAGAAATAAGGATCATATTTCATCAATACATCCAACAATGGCTTAAATAGATCCTTATCACCATGTGAGAAGAACCCGGAAGAAATACGATCAATCGCCAGTTTTAACTCCAAGTTAGAATTGTAGTACTTCATCGGCGAATAACCCTGAGCACTCATTTTCTGTACTTCTTGCTCAGTCAGACCAAACAAGAAGAAATTCTCGGCTCCTACTTCTTCACGGATTTCGATATTGGCACCATCCAACGTCCCGATTGTCAGCGCTCCATTCATAGCAA
This sequence comes from Synechococcales cyanobacterium VAR_35_metabat_10, assembly GCA_031418695.1. Taxonomy (GTDB): domain Bacteria; phylum Cyanobacteriota; class Cyanobacteriia; order Cyanobacteriales; family Chamaesiphonaceae; genus JAAFHZ01. The sequence continues at coordinate 4,651 of JANOXZ010000718.1, read as the reverse complement.
ACTTCATGTTGCCAGTCCCGGAAGCTTCCTTACCAGCGGTAGAGATTTGCTCCGATAAATCCGCTGCTGGATAGACATTTTGGGCGAACTTGACACTGTAGTCTTTCAAGAAAACCACTTTAATGCGATCGCGTACATCAGGATCACGATTAACGACATCAGCTACAGAGTTGATTAATTTAATCATCAACTTGGCCATGAAGTAGCCCGGTGCCGCCTTGCCCGCAAATAAGAAGGTCTGAGGCGTAATATCGATATCAGGATTAGCTTTGATCCGGTTATAGAGAGTAATAACGTACAACACATTCAAATGTTGGCGCTTGTACTCGTGGATGCGTTTAGCTTGGATATCGAACAAGGAATGAGGATTAACCTTGACACCATATTGTTCACCGATATGGGTGGCCAAACTGGTTTTGAGGCCAAGCTTAATTTGCTGCCACTCTTTATGAAACGCTTTGTCCTCAGCATAGACTTCTAGTTTCTTGAGGTCTTCTAGATTTTTAATCCAGTTGTCGCCAATTTTACTAGTGATCAAATCAGTTAATTTGGGGTTACTCAACACCACAAACCGGCGAGGTGTCACACCATTGGTTTTGTTGCTAAATTTCTCGGGGTATATTTCGTAGAAATCTTTCAACACATCTTGTTTTAGTAACTCGCTGTGCAGTGCAGCTACGCCATTGATTGCAAAGCTACCCACACAAGCTAAATGTGCCATCCTTACATAGCGGCCATTACTTTCATCGATTAACGACATCCGTTTAAGCCGATCAGCATCATCCGGGAATTTCATCCGCACAGCAGCCATGAAGTGGTGATTAATTTCATAGATAATTTCCATGTGCCGAGGTAATAAATTACCAAACAGCGAAATTGGCCATTTTTCTAGAGCTTCTGGCAAAATTGTGTGGTTGGTATAAGCAAAGGTCTTTTGAGTAATTGCCCAAGCCTGATCCCACTTCATATGGTACTCATCGATCAGCAAGCGCATTAATTCGGCGATCGAAACTGCTGGATGAGTATCGTTTAATTGAATCGCAAATTTTTCGTGGAATTTTTCTAAGGGGATATTTTGGACTTTCATCACTCGGATCATGTCTTGCAATGAACAAGAGACAAAGAAGATCTGCTGAGTGAGGCGTAACCGTTTACCTTGATCGCTATCATCATTGGGGTATAGCACCTTCGAGATGTTCTCGGAAACCATCTTTTTATGGACGGCTCCGGCATAGTTACCTGCATTAAAAGCCCCAAAGTCAAAGGACTCGGGTGCTTCGGCTGTCCACAATCTGAGGGTGTTGGCAGTGTTGGTTTTGTAGCCCAAAATTGGGTTGTCATAAGGAACACCCTTAATCAATTCAAAGGGAATCCATCTGGCTCGATACTGCCCCTGATCATCGGTGTAATGGTCAACATGGCCACCTAATTTAACTTCTACTGCCCATTCTGGACGAGCAATTTCCCAGGGGTTGCCAAATCGTAACCATTTGTCGGTACGTTCTACTTGCCAACCATCGCGGATATCTTGCTCAAAGATGCCAAATTCGTAGCGAATGCCATAGCCGATCGAAGGAATTTCTAGGGTAGCCATAGAATCTAGGTAACAGGCTGCCAATCTTCCCAAGCCGCCATTACCTAACCCTGGCTCTTCTTCTTGTTCCAACAGAGCGTCGAGACTTAGCCCCATGTCGGATACTGCTTCTTTGGCTTGGTCATAAATGCCCAAGTTGATCAGGTTGTTGCCAAGCTGTGGGCCCATCAAAAATTCGGCAGAGAGGTAGCAGATTGTCCGTGAGCCAGATTCGGTGTAGGCAGTCGCGGTACTAATCCAACGTTCTAGCAGTCGATCGCGCACAGCGTAAGACAATGCCATGTAGTAATCGTTGAGGCTAGCTAAAGCGGGGAATTTACCTTGCACGTAAAACAGCTTGTTGAGGAAGTCGTGCTTGAGTTCTGCCACACTCGATCCATTTAAAGCATTTGCCGGTTGTTTTTGAATTTCTTGGGTTTGCATTGGTCGGTGTTTAACAGAATGGGATAAGGCCATCACTACTCGTTGGAGTCGGTGATACCGTCAGGGTCTCTAAAATTACTTAAGATGCGATTCTAGAAACCCGACTTTCCATTTTAGGCACATCTGGACGAATGGAAGGTTTTCTACACTACTATTTACAAAACGTATGGTTAGCAACTTGTGATCGTGTCCTTAATTTAAAACAGTATTGCTAGTTTACCTGGTTGCCAATCGACAGGGCAGACTTCCTGGGGATGACGTTGAGTATGTTGAATTGCTTGCAGAATGCGCAGAGTTTCATCGATACTCCGTCCCACACTAGAGTTATTGATGCTGAGGTGCTGAATAATTCCTTCTGGGTCGATGATAAATAAACCACGTAGAGCAAAGCCTTGCTTGGAATCGAGGACTTGATAGGCCGTACTGATTTCTCTGGTTAGGTCTGAGACTAATGGATAGGCCAGTTCACCCACTCCGCCTAGGGTTCGATCGGTTTGAATCCAGGCTAGATGGCTATATTGGCTGTCGATCGAGACCCCTAACACAATTGTATCGAGGGCTTGGAATTCGGCGTGTCGATCGCTAAAAGCCATTACTTCGCTAGGACAAACAAAAGTAAAATCTAATGGATAGAAAAATAGCACAATATATTGACCACGATAACTAGCCAGCTTTACCATGCGGAACTCTTGGCCACATACTGCCGTCGCCGTAAAGTCTGGGGCGGGCTGACCAAGGCACAAATAATTGGTTGAATTCATATTGTTACGGTTAAATGCGGCTACTAACATTTTCTCACAAATCAATGTTGCAACAAGGCAAAAACTAGTAGCCAAAGATATAGCTACAGCAATCTGCTATACCACTCCCTTATTGACAAAATAGTTGCTCACGGTCTTACCGTGACTTCCATCACCATATCAGAAGACAGGGATCACCAGGCAATCAAGATAGGCCGGAATCATAGGAATTCAACTGTCTTAAGGCATATTCTAAGTCTACGTAGAAAGTCGTATTATCTTCAGTTCTTATTGACAATCTAAGTTTCCTCGGGTACGGTAAGACCGTACAAAAATCTTGAATTATGGCTCTTAACTTATATCTTTAAATTTGTAATTGTCATCAGATATACAATTATTTTTATGGGCTATCTGTAGTTTTTTTGATTTTCATACCGCAAAATTATAATAATCAATTTTAAACTATGATTTGGGCAGACAACTCAGCAAACTCTCCTTTACTTGAGCTACCATCGAGTTCAAGCCCAACTCAGTCACCAGATATATTTAAAGATACTTCTGCTCCTGTTAGATCGATCGCTTTTGTCGATTCACATATTACCGATTTTGCCACAGTCATGGCAAATATTAAATCGGATGTTGCCGTTCTTTTAGACCCGACCCAAGATGGCGTTGCTCAAATCACTAACGTCCTCAGTCATTACCAAAATTTGACAGCAGTTGAGATAGTCTCTCATGGGAATACTGGTGAAATTCAATTAGGTAAAAACTCTCTTAATGCCAACTCCTTATCTCAACATGATGTTGAGTTACAACAATGGAATAAATCTCTAGCAACAGGAGCAGATATTTTGCTCTACGGTTGCTATGTTGCCGCCGGAGAAGCAGGGCAAACCTTTATCCAAGACCTCAGTAGCCTCACCGGAGCTGATGTAGCAGCTTCTAGTAACTTGACTGGCAGTGCATCTCAAGGGGGAGATTGGCAGTTAGAGTATGCCACAGGCAAAATAGAAACCGCTATACCTTTCAGTAACTCTTTCATAGGTACTTATCAAGGATCACTCCAAAGCATCTTCACCACCCAAACCCCAGATAACCCCAATCAAAGTGACGGAGCGGGAGCAGATGGTGATTACGAGCTAGGCATAGAGTTCGTTAGCGCCAAGGCTGGAAAGATCGATGCTATTCGTTACTACAAGGCACCCAGCGAGACTGGCAGTCATACCGGTAATATTTGGTCAAGCACTGGAACGTTGTTAGGCAGCGTAGCTTTTACCAACGAGACTGCCTCTGGTTGGCAGCAGCAAGTACTGACTACACCGCTGAATATTGCAGCCAACACTACTTATGTGGTTTCGGTAAATGCCAATAGTTATTTTGCGGTTTCGGGTAGCGCGATCGCCACCACTATTACCAATGGAGATTTAAGTGCCGTTGCCGATGGTAGTAATGGGGTGTACAATTCCACGCCAGCAGCTTTTCCAACGGCATCTAATAGTAGCAATTACTTCCGAGATGTTGTCTTTACGCCCACTGTCGTTACTCCTCCTATCAACCAGCTAGGAACTATTGCGACTACTGGTACGACTAACCAGAATCAAGTTCTGACAGCCAATGTAACTGATGCCGATGGACTCAATGGAGTTGCTATTAACTATAAATGGCAGCAAAGTGCTAATGGTACAACCTGGACTGATATTGCCGGAGCTACTAGTAAGAACCTGACATTGGGACAAGATCAGGTTAACAAGCGGGTACGGGCCACGGCTACTTATATAGATGCTTTAGGCACCAGCGAAAATTTGTTTAGTACCACAACTGCTGCTGTTAAGAATGTCAATGATGTTGGTAAAGTCATTCTTAAAGGTAGTGCCACAGTCGGTCGTACCCTCAC
>JANOXZ010000717.1:0-1885 GCA_031418695.1 Synechococcales cyanobacterium VAR_35_metabat_10 | reverse complement strand
AATGGCGGCATAGCCATAATGTTCGAGATAGGTATCGATGGTCATGGGATTAGATTGGAGTTGCATACTTTTAGATTTTGGGTTATGGATCGAGCGGATTAAAATAGGCTTAGTTGAGGCTGTTTAACTTCAACGGGACAGAAAACTCGATTATCAATTACGACTAATAAGTCTGCATGAGTAATTGGTTCTCCAGTCTCTTTCCAAGAGAAATAGGACTGAGCGTAGGGACAGTAATAAATCTCTTGAAGATCTGGTAACTTTTCTAGGACAATATTCACCAGTATTCCGGTACTATACGCATGAACATTTTTCTGTTTCTCTTTAATAACCCGCTGTCTTCCAGGTTCGGAAACATAGAACTTTGGATGCTTAATCACAACATTAGTTACATGTCCAATTACCAGCCAACTGTTGCCAAATTTCTGCTGCAAACTCATCGTTCCTGTTCGCAGATTTCTGTAGATTCTGGTCTGTAAACCTTGACAAATCTGCCAATTAATTTCGTTCTTCATGTATTTTTCTAAGATTGGCAGTACAAAACCCTGCCAGACATATCTGACAGGGCTTTTTACAAAGATTCAGAGGATTAGGCTTTAGCTAACTGTTCGCCATCCCATTTCCATTCGCTACCGTCAGACTTTTCAATCGACTGAATATCGAAATCGTAACAATGATCCATCGAGGTAACTTCGACATTAATTTCTGGATTTTTCTCTCGTTCTGGAGTTAAGTAGTCAAAGAGATTTGTTTCGTTTCCTAGCCAATGTAATAAATTTTCATCCTTCACTTCTACGTGGGCGGTGATGATTAATGTTTGTGAGACTATAATCCGTGCTGACATATTTATTTCCTCAAGTTTGTTTGTTGACGTAATTTCTCTAAAAACGGTGGTACTAATTCAACAACTAGATCGCAAGTTTCCTCTCCAAACATACCGATGTGAGTTAACTTCCGATTTAGACCTAGTTGTTTAGCTAGCCATAGATAGGCTTGAGTTCTAGTTAAATGTGCTTCCTGATACAACCGATCGAAAACTTGATGAGCAGCCCTTCTTTTATCGCGCAAGAGGGCATTAGCGACACTTCCTAAAGCAATTCCCGATTTTTGATGTACTCCCGTATAAGCCCAACAAGGACGGCACAGCATAAAGTCAAGATCTGCCCAAGGTGTATCTTCTCCATAAATTTCTGAACCTTCAATTCGTTTGGTTAAATCGTTACAATATGGACAAAGATTTCCGGCTAATATTTCTTTCTTCCAGGCATCTAATTTTAAATGTTTAGCCACTCGATTGATTTCTCCTCTTTTGATTTTATGATTGTGAAGGTGGTAGCAAATTACTGATAATTCCACTCAATTCGGCATGACCCCGCCCTAAGTCCCGCACATAAGTATTTCCACAGCCGAGTGTAGCTAGTTTTCGCATGAAGGCAATCGCACTCTTATCTGTATCATCACCAATATAGACAGTCGAAATGGTGCCACTTAACAACCCCGCTGCGGCAATGGCATCCTGCTCGTTGTTTGGCTCACCATCAGAAATTACCACTGTCTGACTGGGATTGAGCTTGGCGATTTCTTTAAGTCCTAAATCTAATGCTGTCCCGCCACCAGTCGCCCACAATCCACTGGGATTAGGAATTTCGACACAGAATGAGTCGAAGGTGAATAGGCGATAGGATTGCCAATCTAGTGCCTCTACAGCCTTTCTCAATACATCAATTCGACGATCTTTACCTTTGCATTCCATCGACATCGAACCACTGGTATCAAGCAATAAACATCTAATATCAAGATTACCAGTCCCAATCCGTTGATGATAATTGGCGGCAATACCCGTCGCTGGTAACTGGGAAGCCGCTTGAATAATTGCTGATAAGGG
>JANOXZ010000716.1:0-2986 GCA_031418695.1 Synechococcales cyanobacterium VAR_35_metabat_10 | reverse complement strand
ACTGGTGCGGGGATCGATCTAAGGTGTATCCTAGAAGACATACATCTTAAATTATCTTCACATGCAAGCAGAGTTTCAAGCCCCGTGGTGGCTGGCTAACGGCCTGACCATGACCATTAACACGGCCTTGAACACTAGTAGACAGTGGCAAAAGCACACGATCGAACCTGAGCCTATCTACCGCGAACATATTTTTCAAGGAGCCGACAACGTCCCGATCTTTGGCATTGTGGCCATTCCCCCCAACCCGATCGGCACTTTAGTCGCCACTTATGGCATCACTGGCACTTTGCAAGACCAATGGTTTTTAAGAATCTTAGGTCGCAAAGCCTACGATAAAGGACTCGCTGTTGTATTGTTTGACTGGCGCGCTCACGGCCAAACTGCGATTCTTTCGCCAGCTCTCACTTCAGATGGACTCTCCGAAGGCGAAGACTTTATTCGGATTGCTGCCCAATCTAAGGCTTTAGGTTGTCCGGCACCCTTTTGGCTCAGTGGCTACTCTCTGGGTGGTCAGTTAGCTTTGTGGGGACTGCGTCAAGCCACTAAGCTCTCGGCGGCCGTGGGTTTAGCAGCGGGCGAAATCGCTGGGGGCTTTGTACTTTGTCCGGCCTTAGAATCTCATCGCTCTTTGACCTACTTGGTGAATCACCCCATCAAAAGATTATTAGAATGCCGGATTTCGGCAGCTTTGACTTCTTTGGCTTGGAAGCTGCACGCTGCTCATCCAGACCATATTGACCCTCGGGCGATCGAACGAGCCACTGATATTGAGGGCTTCGATCGAGAGTTAGTAATTCATAACCTGGGTTTTGCCACGGTAAAAGAATATTATTTGGCCACCAGTCCGTTATATTTCTTAGAAGAACTAGATTTACCAACCCTGATTATTTACGCCGCCGATGATCCACTGTTTGATCCGACTCTGGCTCCCGAACTAGAATATATTTGTCAAGGCCAAAAGTCGATCGACCTCATGCTCACCAAGAACGGTGGCCATGTTGCCCATGTGAGCAGCAAAGCCTGTCAACTCCGTAACAAAGATAAAGATCCTTGGTGGGCGTGGAATCGTGCTTTAGAATGGGTGGGAAGTTTTTAGGAAGTTCTTATGGGTATTGGCGAACAGTTCAATAAACTTACCGGCAAGACACGCTATGTGGTTGCCAGAATATTTTTGCATCTCTGTGGCGAAGAGGTGACTCCAGTTTTGGGGGTCTTGAACCAAGCTGGTCGTCAGACTCTGGAAGCCGATGGAGATATGACTATTGCTGGTGAATGTTTGGCCGAAGTTTGCCAGAACTTGTTGCAATACGAGCATTCCTGGCGATCGGCCTCCAATGAAGGAGAAGTAATGTGGAATGAAGGCGATGCGGGGGGCTTTGTAAATGAGCTGTTTACCGATTCTGCCCAGCGTTACCTCAGTGAGCCAGATCCTACGGCTAAAGCTGACCCGGAATTGACTTTGGCTCCTACCCCTAACTTGGTAGTAATGATCACCATTGCTTTCACTGGTGAAGATGACTCGATCGAGACCAATCTTTCCCAAGTTGCCCCTTTACGGGTTGCTCTCAAGAGCATCATTAACCTACACTACCAGAACCGCCTAGAAGCTGTGCAAGTGCATTTCTCCCCGGCGCAACTGGGCGACCAGCTCTCAGATGACCAAGTGCTACAAAACTTTCCTGAGCTGTTGCCCCTTTAAGGCATGACTAAAACCATAATTTTTGATTTTGATGGTACGTTGGCCGATTCGATGCAGACTTTGGTAGAAATCACCAATGAACTAGCAGAAGAATTCGGCTATCGTCCTATTACCGCCCAACAAATTAACGATTGGCAAAAGCTGAGTTCTCGACAAATTCTGAAAATGTCGGGGATTTCGCTGTGGCAAATCCCTTTTTTAATGCGTCGCTTGCGGTTGGCTTTTCGTCAAAAGACCGATGGAGTAAAGTTATTTCCTGAAATTGTGCCAATGCTGCATTCGCTGAAGCTCTCTGGTTATAAGATTGGCATTGTCAGCTCTAACTCGGTAGAAAATATTTCGGCGGTGTTGCGGAAACATCATGTGGAGCATTTGTTCAGTTTTATTGATTCTGCTTCGGTGTTTGGTAAAGGCAGAGCAATCCGTGCCAGTCTGCGAGCAAATTATGTTCGTCGCGAAGAAGCCATCTATGTGGGCGATGAAATTCGTGATATTGATGCAGCCAGAAAAGGCAATATTCCTTCGATCGCCGTGACTTGGGGCTTTAACCATGCAGATACCCTCAGTACTCATCAACCAGATTATTTAATCAACAAGCCCCAAGAGATTTTGCAGCTTTTAGTGGGTTAGCTTAAGAATCTTTCTTGAAGTTCGGGGGTCGGCATCATACAGGTATCCCGACGGCCAAAGAGCAGAAATCGCTGGCGGGCAAATTCGCTGTACGCCCAGTCTCGTAACGGCTGGGGCATATTTTTGAAGGCAGCCAAAAACTGCCAACCACCGTCGAGTTTGCCTAAGACATTCAGGACTGCATCACTTTTGGTGAAAACTCGATCGCCATCTACCAACATCAGGGTTTGGATATCGATCGGATCTAGCCCATGTTGCCGATAGAGCTGTTGACCAAGTTCGGACTGGATGGCGGCGAATTTAAAGATTTTTTGTTGATCGATCTCAATCACCATCTGCACCGCTCCGTTACAGAAGTTGCAGACTCCATCAAACAAAATGAGATTTTGATACATCAGCTTAAATTAAGGATTTATCAGAATTGTGACATATTTCCTTTGTGCCGTGCCAGAAAGTGTCATAAGCCTGGGACTAAGCCACAAAAAAATGTTGGAGAATACCAAGATAATCCAGTAACTAACAATATATTATGTATAGCAGTGTAGTGGCTTTTAACTCCGGTCTCATCTTTATTGCTCTGTTGGCATTTGGCCTGCTGCAATGGTTTCAGATTCCTGCTGGGAGTTTATGGGATTGGGCGATTGGGATTGGCAT
>JANOXZ010000715.1:0-2410 GCA_031418695.1 Synechococcales cyanobacterium VAR_35_metabat_10 | reverse complement strand
CCCTTGTTGAGGCAAAAATTCAGGCGGAAACCATTTAGAGATCCCATCTTCGGCTACGGGAAGTCCGCGTAGATCTGTCGGTGCTAATTGACTCAACCGGATATCGATAAATTCAAGCTGATGTGTTGTTGCGAGTTGGCTGACAATACTCGATTTACCAATCCCTGGCGCACCCCAAATCATGGTACTAATTTTGAGATTGTTAGTAATCAACCGATCGAGATAAGTCTTTAAATCTTCAGGATTCATGGGATCGATGGTATGAGTTTACTGGGGTGAGCAAGGTTGGGACAGATCGATCTCACCAGCTTGATGAAGATGAATTACGCTCACCATTGCAATAATTTGCGTAACTTTTCACGCAATTGAGCTGATGTATTAGAATTGCCGATAAATGAGTCGTAAATCAAGCGATGCTCTGGTACAGCTTCTGCTGTGCCTTGATTGCTAGTGGATCGATCGATTTGGCTTTTGATCTGGAGCCAGAGCCGATCGATCTGCTCGGTAGGTGTATTGGGATGACAAACAACTGCCAATTGCAATACATCCCAGTTGGTTTGAGCTAGTTCTACTAATTGACTAGAGTCTGTCGTGAGCTGTTTTGCTAACCACAAGCAGTGAGCTGCGGATTCATTTGGTGCGAGATTCATTTGCATCAATAGTTGCGGGTTGATGCGGGGATGAAGTGCCATCAATATTCTAAAAATAGAATTAGTTTGTCCATATTTTTGTAAAATCTTTTGCAATACTAATAGCGGTGTCTGCGGATTTTTTGCGACAATTTGTGCCAAGCTGCTACTGATCTCGCTGATTTCTGCGAGCAGATGAGTAGAAGTGTTGGGGTGGGATGCAACTGCACGGACTAATTCCCGATCTTGACGACGTGATTTCCGAACTAAATTTTTTAATAATGCGCTGGGAGTTTGGAGATTGTAAGCCACCGCTAACCATAGACTATAATCTTGTTGGTTGACAGCGTAGTCCATAAAAGCTCTGGGTACTCGATCGCATTGCAGTAAGCTAGTTAGGGTCGCATGGGGGATTTCAGCCGCCAGATCGAGATGCTCTAATTGTAATAATTCAAAAATTGGGTTAGTCAGGATGACTTCTGGAAAATCGATCCCCAACTCCCAAAGTAAATCTGTTGGTGTATTTGGATTACTCGCGACTAGCCATCGCAAATCCCAGTTTTTGCCAGCAGCAAATTGACGCAGTAATTGGGGATCGGTATTGGGGTTACTTGCCATCTGCGCGTCTGGCACCCCTGAAACTACTGTTGCAGTAGTTTCAGCTACGAGCTGCTCTATAGTTACTTCCATGCTTGATTTGTCAATATCTGCTTACTCACTTATGAGTTATGATACCCAGGCAGAAACCCAAAGATGGAGGTTTGGGTAATATTCATCGGCGGTTTGATCGAGATAGTAGCGATCGGCTCAACTGAAAAGTTATTGAGAGCCAAACTTTATTGATGCTAATTCTTCTGTCATTCTATCATCTCCAAGCGCAAGCTAAATTCCTGCTCAGAGGTCTACCGATCGATTGAAACTGGGATTGAGACACTCCCCCACCAACCTAGTTGACGATCGAAAGCGTCCGAACAGAGCAATTTTCGAGCCTACAAAATAAAGCAGCAGAGGTGAAATCTAGCTCATCTCTGCTGCTCTGTTACAAACCTTTAATCCGATCGACGTGTCATCAACACCTTATGCGCCCACTAACCCATAAGCCGACATGCGCATGATTTCACCAGTACTAAAACCAATATTATTTAGAGCTTCGCCATAAGCAATCATAAAGTCTTCAATCAGCGCGTCCTTCTCCATCCCCAAGACCTTGGCATCCTTGGCAACTTGGTTTAACATCTTCCAGATCAGGGGGAGATTTTGACGGTTGGCAGTTTGTAGCTCGGCTTTCGAGGCTTCAAAATTATTTTGGAGCCAGACTTCGCCAAAATTGAGGTGCATGTATTCATCCTTGACTACGCCCTCAGTAATCTTCCGTGCAAAACTATCAGCAACAGGGATATAGATGTTGTAAGCGGCGATCGCAAAACATTCGATAATCAAAGATTGAATTAACAGACAGGTGACGATATTTCCTGCTGCGGCAGCAACCTGAAAATTATCATGTAACTGAGCAAAAAATTCTTTCGCAAAACCTAAGTCTGGAGTGACGGCAAGATTGCGTCCGCAGGCTTCAAACCCCTTCTTGTGACGCAGTTCCATTTTGGATAACTTGACTAAATCTTCCTGGGCATCTGGCAATAGTCCACCCAGTGTAATATAGTTTTCATGTGCTTCCTGTTCGCCCTCAATTACGATTGCGTTGACGCGACTATAGGCATCTTTGTAGGTTTCACTTGTGAAGTTAAGTTCCAAACTGGTTGCCATCTGCACCATGAGTTCGA
>JANOXZ010000714.1:0-5989 GCA_031418695.1 Synechococcales cyanobacterium VAR_35_metabat_10 | reverse complement strand
CTTTGTTATGGAGCCAAATCAGTCATCCAAAGCCCCCGCCCAGACAACGAAAAAGAACTAGATAGTTTTCCGAGCTGTCATGCCACCACCTCTTTTGCCGTGGCCAGAATGCAGAGCCACTATCACCCGGATTGGGCAGTGGCTTGGTATGGCGGCGCAGCTCTAATTAGTTACGCACGGGTCAGCGAAGGTCGGCACCGTTGGTATGATGTAGTGGCTGGAGCCGCATTAGGATATTTGGTAGGAGAAGTAGAGCTAGGACAAAAGCGTGGCTTACTGCTATTTCCGCTAATTCGGGAAGACTCCCAAGGCAACAGCCTCTACGGCGCACAAATCAAGGCAGAATTTTAATAGGTTTTTATGACATCAATAAACGGCACCATGATGCAGTACTTTCATTGGTATAACTCCAATGATGGTGGCCATTGGCGACAACTCGAAAAATCTATGCCAGACTTGGCCAAAGCCGGTTTTACAGCCCTCTGGCTGCCACCAGTCTATAAAGGCAGCAGTGGCATCAATGAGGTGGGTTATAGCACCTACGATCTATTTGACTTAGGTGAATTTGACCAAAAAGGCTCAGTGCGCACCAAGTATGGCACCAAAGCTGAACTAGAAGCAGCAATCAAAGCCGCCAAAGCCGCCGGAGTGCAAATTTATCTCGATACAGTGTTTAACCACAAAAATGGTGGTGACGCCGAAGAATTAGTGGAAGCAATTCCAGTGTCGATCGATAACCGCAATCAAGATACTGGTGCCGTAGAAACCATTAAGGTCTGGACAAAATTCGACTTTCCTGGACGGGGGCTGAAATACTCCGCCATGAAATGGAACTGGCGACATTTTGATTCAGTGAATCACAACATGTTCAAGCCCGGTGACAACACTATTTATCGCTCCAAAGCTAAATACTTTGAAACCGGCGTAAATACTGGTCATGGTAACTACGATTTCTTAATGGCTTGCGACTTAGATACTAGCTCCCCTGAAGTTGTTAAGGAACTAAACTACTGGGGCGAATGGATTGTAGACACCCTTAAAATCGATGGTTTTCGGTTAGATGCCGTCAAACATGTGCGGGCGGGTTTCTTCCCAGAATGGCTCACCCATGTTCGCAAAAAAACCAAAAAAGAGCTGTTTACCGTAGGCGAATATTGGTCTAACAACATTGATGATCTGCATCAGTTTATTAGTGCCACGGGTGGTCAGCTCTCACTCTTTGATGTGCCATTGCACTACAATTTGCAAGCAGCTAGTCGTGGTGGTGGCAATTACGATATGAGCAAGATTTTTGATGGTACCTTGGTACAAAACCAACCCACATTGTCAGTGACATTCGTTGACAACCATGATTCTCAGCCATTGCAGGCACTAGAATCGGACGTAATGGATTGGTTTAAGCCTTTGGCCTATGCCTTAATTCTGCTGCGGCGCGGTGGTTATCCTTGCGTATTTTACGCTGATTACTATGGAGCACAATATGTTGATCGGGGGCGTGATGGCCGAGAATATAATATTCAAATCAATTCTCATCAGTATATTTTGAATATACTCTTAGCTGCCCGCCGCGATTTTGCCTATGGAGAACAGTTAGATTACTTAAATCATCCAGATGTAATTGGCTGGACTCGCTTGGGTAATAGTGAGCATCCTAAAGCCATGGCGGTAATCATTAGCGATGGCCCCGGTGGCAGTAAATGGATGAATGTAGGTAAAGTAGGTAAAGAATTCAAAGACCTTACTGGTCATTTCCAGCAATCAATTTTCAGCAATGAAAATGGTTGGGCAGAATTCTACTGTGATGGCGGCTCGGTTTCAGTATGGGTGGAGAATTAAGGTCTTATGATTAAATATGTTGCTGGTTTCTTGTCTGGAATATTGATTGTGACTGGTTTCTATTCCCCTGATCTCGCAGTGGGAAAAATATTGCCAACAGTTAAGTCTGGCAAAAAATCAGCGACAGTAGTAGGCAAAATTGCCAAGGATATTTCGGTATATATCGAAACTACTGGCACAAAAAACACTGGCTCCGGAATGATTTTGCATAAACAGGGCGATCTTTATACTGTCTTGACTGCGGCTCATGTGGTACGCAAGGGAAAAGTTTTTCAGTTCACTACTCCCGATGGTCAAGTGCATCAGTCGATCGAGAACTCAGTCCGCCAAGCCAATAATAACCTCGATTTAGCCACAGTGCAGTTTCGCAGCAACAAAAACTATCCAATAGCCAAGCTCGGCAGTTCCCAATCTTTATCAGCAGGAATGGAAATTTATGTGGCCGGTTTTCCGGCTCAAACCACTACCATTCGTAATGGGATTTTGAATTTCACTAAAGGCGCAATTACGGCCAATGCTAATAAAGCTAACAGTCTAGGTTATTCGCTGATTTATAACAATGCGACGCTACCAGGCATGAGCGGTGGCCCAGTACTCAATGAGCGAGGTGAAGTAGTCGCAATTCATGGCCAGGGCGATCGGGCAGTCGATGGCCAAAAAACCGGCTTTAACTTGGGAATAGTGATCGAAAAATGCCGTCCTTTTGCCGATGAAATTATCGCCGTCAAACAACTGCCGGTTTTAAATAATCGTATTCCTAAAGCCGATGACTACTTTTTGGCTGCCAGCGAAAGTTATGAGGCAGGTAACTATCAACAGTCCGCCGCGAATTACGATAAGGCTATTAAAATCAATCCCCAGTATGCAGAGGCTTACAACAATCGCGGCAATCTACGTTATATCCATCTGAAAAATCCCACAGGAGCCTTGGCTGACTACGACCGATCGATTAGTCTGCGCCCCAATAGCACCCTAACTTATGTGAATCGAGCAAACTTAAGAGCCGGTAAATTTAATGATATCAAAGGAGCGATTGCCGATTTTGATAAGTCGATCGCTTTGGATGATCAAGACTATTTGGTCTACAACAATCGCGGATATCTAAAAGATGCCAATCTCAACGATTTACGCGGTGCCCTGCTAGATTACGATCGAGCGATCGCGCTCAATCCGCGCAGCATGTTGGCCTATAACAATCGTGGCAATCTAAACTATCATAAGCTCAGCAACAAAGAAGCCGCCATAGCTAACTATAACCAGGCGATCGCTATTAATGATCGAAGCCCAATGGCCTATTACAATCGTGGCGATCTGTATTACTTCGAGGGCGATAAAGCAGCCGCGCTCCAAGATTTAACGATGGTGGCACAGCTTAACCCCAAAGACTGGACAGGTTTAATCGCCAAAGGAGCCATTGCTTTAGAACAACGTCAAGCTCAAGCGGCACTAAATTATTTTAACCAAGCAGCTATCTTGGGAGCCGATCAGGTAGATTACCGCAAATATCGGGGGCTAGCATATAAGGAATTGGGTCGGCGATCGGCGGCAATAACCGAGTGGCAAAAGGCCAGTGAAATCTCTAGTAAACGCCGTTATCGTAAAGACAGTGCCATATTACAGGTGTTGATGAAATCAACATGAAATATTAGTAATGAAATTTTTGAATTTTATGTTTTGTAAAACTACACAAACAACAATAACCGACATATATTATCTGGATATTCTAATGAAGTTTTTACTGTGAAACAGATCCAGCAGTTTTTGTTTTCAACTCACTCAAGAATTTTGGAACATCTTCCTAGTAAGAGTCGTCTCAGATGTAGAAGAGGAAGGCAAAGCCTGTTCAGCTTCATGCTGCAACATTTTTGTAATTTAGTCACAGATTTAGGCTAAGATTGATGGCCTCTTGCCAATTTTTCTATCTTTACGCTTATCGATTTTCACTCTTAGGGGACGCATGCACAAAAATGTTAGCTGGCCATTAGTGGCAGCTTTGGCGAGTACATCGATCTTTGTCGCACCGGCTTATTCGGCGCAATTAATAGACTGGCGCTTTAATACCGAAAGAAACGTAATTGGCTTAATTACCAATGGCAAAGTTAAGCCTACGGTTTTTTTGCTCAGCAATCCAAATCGTCTGGTTATTGATCTACCAGGGACTAACAAGAAAGGTTCTACTATCCGCAGTCAGTATGGCGGAGCAGTGAAAGAAATTCGGATTTCGGAAGTATCAGGAAATGTGACTCGGGCAGTAATTGAGCTAGCACCAGGGTTTGGGGTGTCTTCGCGGAATATTAAAGTAGCCAGCGATTCACCGGGTAGATGGTACATCCGGATGAAGTCGATCGAAAGCGGCATTCCAGCAGGACCGGGCGAAACCAAAGAAATCATTCAGGTACCCACCGAGGGCGCACCGGAAGTTCCATTACCACCACCGATCGGTGGGCCAGCTAATACACCATCTACATCTGGCAGACCACTGCCACCCAGCAGTGACAATGGCAATGTTTTGGCAGTTAACCTCCCATCTGGGAAAGAAATTGCACCACTAAAGTCTCAGTTGCAAAGCTTGATAAAGCGCTACAGCGACCTATCGCCGGGGATGTTTTTCATTGATGTGGAGACTGGTGATTATGTAAATTTGGGTGGCGATCGGGTCTATGCTGCGGCCAGCACCATTAAGCTACCGATTTTAATGGCTTTCTTTGAGGCCGTTGATGCGGGCCGAATCAAGCTCGATGAAAAATTGACAGTGACAAATGCCTCCATTACTGGTGGTTCTGGCACTTTGCAGTACTATCGCGGTGCAAAAATCACCGCATTGAGTACTGCAACTAGAATGATCACTATTAGTGATAACACTGCTACTAACATGATTGTTAGTCGCTTAGGTGGCTTGGGAGCAGTAAATGCTCGCTTCCGCAGTTGGGGACTAAATAATACTTATATGAAAAATTATTTAGGTGACTTTAAAGGCACTAACAAAACTAGTGCTATAGACTTAGTGAAGGCTTCGGCCTTGGTGGCCAAGCGGAAAGTTATGAGCGAAAGCAGTCGTTCTAAGGCTCTCGATATTCTCAATGCTACCGAAAACACTAAGCTATTGAAAGCTGGGTTGGGCAGTGGTGCAAACATTGCCCATAAAACTGGCACGCTTGGTGTGATTTTGGGTGATGC
This sequence comes from Synechococcales cyanobacterium VAR_35_metabat_10, assembly GCA_031418695.1. Classification (GTDB taxonomy): domain Bacteria; phylum Cyanobacteriota; class Cyanobacteriia; order Cyanobacteriales; family Chamaesiphonaceae; genus JAAFHZ01. The sequence continues at coordinate 976 of JANOXZ010000714.1, read as the reverse complement.
CGGTATTATCGAAAAACCTTCGGGCAAGCTGTATTTAGCTGGCGTGTTTGTACGTCGCCCCTTTAATGACTTACGTGGTCGGTATTTCATTCAAGAGGCATCGCGCCTAAGCTACAACTACTTTAATAGTCAAGGCTAAGGCTTTTGGTATTTGCTGACTAGCTCTAACCGCGAGAGGGCGCTGACAGCACTTTCTCGCACATAGGAATCGATCGATTCATCCTCGGCCAGTTTAGCGAGAACAGCAGCACAGCGCTCATCGCGAATCGAGGCAAAGGCATTGACGATCGACATATCCAGGGCTGGATTGTCGGTGGTGCCCAGGGCTGCGTTTAAAACATCAAAAGCTGGACTACCAATTTCGCCTAAAGCCATGGCAGCGGCGATGTGTACAACCGGATTAGCATCATGTAAAGACTGTCGTAATCCATCTAAGCCCGCCGCCGGGAATTCTTCTTCGGGATAGTTGATGGCTACTTGCGCCAGGGCTTTAGCGCAGCTTCCACGCACGGTAACATTGGGGCTATTCAGCATGGCATCCACAAGGCTAGGGACAGTCTCGGCTCCAATGCCACCCAGGAGTTTAACGGCGGCACGGCGATATACTACGTCGTCGTCATCCAGGGCGCTCATTAAACGGGGGATGGTGTTAGCATCGCGGGTTTCGTAGATTTCACCCATCGCCCGATCGCGCAGGTTGGGGTTGGGGTGTTTGAGTTTAGCAAAAAGTTCATCTTGAGACATAATTTTTAAAGTTGGATTTTCAAATTTTACTAGCAGCTTTAGCCCGCACTAACCAATCGGTATCTTCGATCGCTAACTGGTAACTACTATAGCTTTCAAGCTGTCCCAAGGCCATCAGTGTGGCATATTTCAAGTCCCAGAGGCGAGTGCTGAGACATTTTTCTAGTTCATGGATTGCGCGGGGGTCGCCTAGTTCACCAAGGGCGATCGCTGCCGCTGCCCGAGATTTTTG
>JANOXZ010000713.1:0-1701 GCA_031418695.1 Synechococcales cyanobacterium VAR_35_metabat_10 | reverse complement strand
TTGAACGTGCAGCGTACGGTACGTGGATTCGAGCGCGCCGGCGCCTCGATGATCCAGTTGCAAGACCAGGGCTTCCCCAAACTCTGCGGCCACCTCGACGGCAAGAGCGTGGTGCCGGTGGGCGAGATGTGCGGCAAGCTGAAGGCCGCCCTGGACGCGCGGCGTAGCGCCGACACGTTGATCCTGGCGCGCACCGATGCCTTGGCGCTCGAATCGATGGAACAGGTGCTGGAACGCGCCGAGCGTTACCTGGCCTGCGGTGTCGATGCGTTGTTCATCGAGGCGCTGCGCACGCCGCAGCAGATGGACCAGGCCTGCGCGCAATTTGCCCAGCGTGTGCCTCTGCTGGCCAACATGGTCGAGGGCGGCAAGACGCCGATGCAGGATGCTCACGCGCTGCAACAACGCGGCTTTCGCATCGTCATATTTCCTGGCGGCACGGCCAGGGCGGTGGCCCACACGCTGCAGGGCTACTACGCCAGCCTGCACACACACCAGAGCACGGCACCCTGGTCGGCCAACATGCTCGATTTCGATGGCCTGAACCGCGTGATTGGCACCGCCGAGCTGCTGGCGCGCGGCAAGCGCTACGAATCGAGTTGACCCGAAGCCGACGTCAAGGCCGCCAGACCAGCGCCGCATTGCACGCCTTGTGCATGATGTGGTTGTGTCGGGTCGAGCAAATGACGGCGACGCGCATCGCATTTCCGCTGGAAATGACGGGTCGCAAGGAAGTTCGACCGATCGCCTTCACTTGAAGAAGTCCGAGCCATGCCAGTAGTCATGGCAGACGCTGCGCAGCAGGTCTAGCAAGGCGTCAACCGAGGCCCCTTCGGCGCCGGCCAGGGCGATCACATAGGCCGCCTTGGGCGAGGGCGCCAGCACGCAGGCCAGCAGCCAGCAGGGTTGGCCGTAGATCTGACAGCCCTCGCAGAGCTCTTCGGCGCGGCCTGCGTCGAGAAAACGCCGCGACAGATTCTCGATCGGCGGCCAGTACAGACGGTTCTTGGCGGCGCGCTCGAAGCGCGCCTCGCGGGCATCGTGCGCGATCCACGGGCGCAACAGCGCGGCCTTGATCTCGCTCTGATTGCGCAATCGCTCAAGATGGTCCGGCGATTCAATGTCCATGTGGCCCTCTCGTCTCAGCCATGCCGAAAACGCGCGATGCGCGCCTCGCCGGCCAATTCGATCTGTTCGAGCCCGTGCCGGTAACCGGCCTCGACGATGTGGTCGAACTGCTTCCACTCCAGCATGCCGTACTGCTCGACGCCGGGCGCGAAATACAGGTCCACCGCAGCCTGCGATTTTTGCTGCCGGGCGTGGCTGTACATCAGGCTGGTGTTGATCAGCAGCGCCGTCAGGGAGGGCAACCGGTGCCGCTTGCGCGCACCGCGCAGCCGGTCGCGCAGCAGCTCGAACCAGCCCGGGACTTCATCCAACTCGTACCTGGCATCACGCCCGCGCAGAAGGTTGACGCCGATGATGCTCGAGGCACCTTTGCGCGCCATGACGTCGGTCGGGAAATTGTTGAACGAGCCGCCGTCGACATGAAGCTCACCCTCCAGCATCACGGGCGGTAGGGCGCCCGGTATCGAAACGCTGGCGCGGATCGACTTGGCAAGGTGGCCGCGCTCGAGCACGGTTTCGCGCGCCGCTGAATAGTTGCTGCTGACGCAGAAATACCCTTTCCAAAGATCCTCG
>JANOXZ010000712.1:0-5402 GCA_031418695.1 Synechococcales cyanobacterium VAR_35_metabat_10 | reverse complement strand
GAAATGCTGGACTGCCCCCGTTCAAAATGAAGCGTTTCAGGGAAAAAGCCATGGCTTCAGCATCGAAAGCAGTGCCATCATGAAACAACACTCCCTGACGAATCGGAATTGTGTAGGTCAAGCCATCGGCGCTTACTTTAGGCGGCTCGGTGGCTAACTGCGGCACCAGTTTGTTACTGCCAGGGTTGTAGGTATAAAGACGCTCACCCATGTTGACGATAATTCCCAAGGATTTCAGCTCATAGGCATCAGAGGGATCTAGTGTGCGCGGCTTGTCTTTGGTGCCCACTGTAATCCAACCCTCACGACTGCCACCCCCTTTGGCATCTCCGCCACAACCCGCCATGGCCAATAAAGGTAAGGTTAGCAAACATAGTAAAAAGGCTGTCGATCGCTTACGAAGATTCATACTTAGCAAAATACTGAGCAAATGTGACACTGGATACCTACTAGACCGATAAGTATAGCGGAAAGGACTGGCATTCTTAGCATTTTGTTGCCCAGTATGAATTCTATTGGTGATTTTTGCCCTAGAAAGTCAACACAGTGCGAATGCCTTCGCCCCGGTGCATGATGTCAAAAGCCTCGTTGATTTGGTCGATCGGCATTACTCGATCGACCAAATCATCAATGTTTATTTTGCCATCCATATACCAGTCTACAATCTGGGGCACCTGAGTCCGCCCTTTGGCTCCGCCAAAAGCCTAGCCTTTCCAGACCCGACCAGTAACCAATTGAAACGGACGAGTACTGATTTCTTGGCCAGCTCCGGCCACTCCAATAATCACACTCACGCCCCAGCCTTTATGGCAGCATTCCAGCGCCTGTCGCATTACTTGGACATTACCAATACACTCAAAGCTATAGTCAGCACCGCCTCCAGTGATTTCTACCAAATGCGCCACCAAGTCACCCTCTACTTCCGTGGGGTTCACAAAATGGGTCATGCCCAACTTGGTAGCCAAAGCTTTTTTCATCGGATTCAGATCTACCCCAATAATTTTATTGGCTCCCACCATCCTTGCTGCTTGCACCACGTTGAGGCCAATTCCACCTAAACCAAAGACTACAACATTGGCTCCTGGCTCTACTTTGGCTGTGTTGATGACTGCGCCAATCCCGGTAGTCACGCCGCAACCGATGTAGCAGACCTTATCAAAGGGCGCATCGGAGCGGATTTTAGCTAAAGAAATCTCTGGGACTACGGTGTAATTGGCAAAAGTAGATGTGCCCATGTAATGAAAGAGGGGTTTGTTGTCGATCGAAAACCGACTACTACCGTTGGGCATCAAACCCTGACCCTGGGTAATCCGAATCGCTTGACAAAGATTGGTCTTGCCGCTCAGGCAATAGCTGCAATTCCGACATTCTGGCACATACAGCGGAATCACATGATCCCCCGGTTTCAGGGACTTTACATCAGCCCCAACTTCTACCACCACTCCGGCTCCCTCGTGGCCAAGAATCGCCGGGAATAGTCCTTCGGGGTCAGCCCCAGACAAAGTGAAGGCATCGGTATGGCAGACCCCGGTGGCTTTAATTTCGACTAACACTTCTCCAGCCGCTGGCGGCGCTAGCTGAACGGTTTCGATAGTAAGGGGTTGACCAGCAGCCCAGGCGATCGCGGCTTTGACATCCATAGTGACACACAACAAAATTAGTAATCACTTAAATTCCTAACACTTCTCGGCATCAATATCTCCAAATTCTTATAGTATTTAACGCACCAAAGTCAAAGCCAGAGGGTAGCATAGGATTTTGGACTTTTCTCTAAACATCCATTCGCCCAATGCTTCCATAAATTCTATATCCCAAAGACTACCAACTGCCCCAATCGTGCCACTCCCTCGTAAAATAATGGGGCAAGCAGAGCCGCAGTTTTATGACCAGTCCCCAAAAATCCACTATCACCACATCCACCTTCGAGCTAAAGTCTTATTTGCTCGATCGACAGTCTCAAGTAGAAGCCGCCCTCGATGCTGCCTTGCCCATGGCTTATCCAGAGCCTATCTACGAGTCGATGCGCTATTCGCTGTTAGCAGGTGGTAAGCGCCTGCGCCCCATTTTGACCATCGCAAGCTGTGAGCTACTGGGAGGCAACGGTCAAATGGCTATGGCCACCGCCTGTGCCATGGAAATGATTCATACCATGTCGCTGATTCACGATGATCTGCCAGCAATGGACAATGATGATTATCGGCGGGGTAAGCTCACCAACCACAAAGTCTACGGCGATGATGTGGCGATTTTGGCTGGGGATGGTCTGCTGGCATACGCTTTTGAATATATGGCCAGAGCGACTACTGGGGTGCCGATCGAACGCATTCTCCAAGCCGTCATTCACCTGGCCAAAGCCTCTGGTGCTGCTGGCCTAGTGGGTGGTCAAGTCGTAGACTTGCAATCGGAAGGCAAATCCGACGTAACTTTAGAAACCTTGGCCTACATCCACGCCCACAAAACCGGCGCGTTACTAGAATCCTGCGTGGTCTGTGGCGGTATTGTTGCTGGCGGCGAACCTGCTGACCTGCAAAGACTATCTCATTATGCTCAAAATATTGGCTTGGCCTTCCAAATTATCGATGATATTTTAGATATTACCGCTACTTCTGCAGAGCTGGGCAAGAGCGCCGGAAAAGACCTGCAAGCCGAAAAAGCCACCTATCCCAAACTGTTAGGCATCGAAGAATCTCAGCGTCGTGCCGAAGAGCTAATCATCACCGCCAAAGATGCCCTGAATGTCTATGGAACAGCGGCTCAGCCACTGCAAGCCTTGGCTGACTATATCACCGCCAGACGTAACTAACTTTTCGGCGAAGGACTCCGCTATTATTGTTGATAGAAACTCAGGTAAATTTAGTGCTCACCCCCACAGCTCCTAACGTCCAGAATATCAAATCTGTTTTCGACAACCATGTTCTGATCGTCGCGCTGGCTTCTTGTATTATTTCTCAAGGGCTGAAGCTGATTATTGATGTGATAAAAAATGGTAAGGTCAGCCTTCGGGTACTTACGACCACTGGTGGAATGCCTAGTGCTCACTCCGCTTTTGTCACAGCATTGGCTACGGCGGTTGGTCAAGTGAAGGGTTGGGACAGCGTAGAGTTTGCGATCGCCACCATTTTTGCCATTATTGTGATGTACGATGCTGCCGGTGTTCGTCAAGCAGCAGGTAAACAGGCCAGAATTCTGAATCAAATGATCGATGAGCTGTTCTCAGAAGACCATAATTTTAACGAACAGCGCCTCAAGGAATTATTGGGACATACCCCGGTACAGGTGATTGCTGGAGCGGTGTTGGGGATTTTTATTGCCACGGTGTCGGTTTTAAGCTGGTAAACAGTAGGGATTTCTCTTGGCTAGGGGCTTGGAACATTCTGGATCTTCCTGCTATCTTGGAAGTATCAGTTTATCCCCAACCAAATATCATGGCCAGAATGCTTAAGCGCTGGGAGTCCCCGCGCAAAGAAGGGCGCAATGACAAAGGCAAAGGTGGTTCTGCCCGCCGTCGTCAGCTCAAAAAACAAACTCAAATGCTGCGCAAGCAACTCAAGAGCAAAGGTCAAATCAGCGATCAGGGCGGTCGCCCCGACAAGTCTAACGAATCTAACAAAAAGGAGAGCCATGCAGCTCTCCTTTTTTGGATCTATGCTCAAGACCAACAACCAGAAATTATTTTTTGCATCGATCGCCCGGTTTAATGGATTTAGCTTCTATGACCCGAATCTTGTTTGGCAAATTGCCCGATCGAATCATGATTGCTAAGCTCTCAGCCTCTTTAGCTGCAAAATTACCAGCGATCACTGCTTTACCACCTGTAATTCCCGTAGCTTTATATTGAGCGTCAACGGTTGGAGAAGAAATTAGTTGATCGTCTAAAAATATTCCAATGCTCCTCCCCGTCCCAGCTAGATCTTTCGTTAATTTGGTAAACTTTTGAGCACCAGAGCCATTGAATTTCAAAGCAATATTCCATGCTCCAGGCTGTTGTTGCGGTTCTGCTTGGGCATTTTCAATATCGGCACCAGTAATAACTGGCTTTGTAAATAGACTAAAAAGTTCACGATTGATCTTGTTAAGCTGAGCTTTAGCTGCCTGGATTTTTGCTGGTGTTTTGTTTTTATCGTTTTGGATAGCTTCCAACTTAACTTGAGCCAAACTAGCCTCTTGTCTAGCCAAATTTATTTTTTCTTCAGTTCCCGGCTTCTGCACCTTAAACTCTAGCTGGGCTGTACCACCCAAAACCTTTTCAGCTTCTTTAGCATCTTTTGCTCCTGGCAAATCCACTGCAAAACGAGTGCCATTTGCTTTAATTGAGAAATCTTTTAAGCCTATGTTGGTTAGGCGTGTTGATAAAATCTTTTGGATTTTGGTGATTGTTTCAGCCGTGACCGGATTCCCACCCTTCTCTGGTACTATTTCAATCTCTAAATGCATTCCTCCTTTTTCACACAGGGTTGGTGCTTTGCCCATTACCAAATCACAACCAAATAGAAACGACGATGTACAAGAGCCGATCAATAGACACAGCGATTTAATAGGTGATTTAACAGCTAATTGATTGAGTAGGAAATTTTTAATCGAGCCAGAAGAGTCCATCTCTATTACCTTGAAGCTTTATGGGGTAATGATATTGTAACTCACCCTATTTTGTGGCTCACCTCCATGCTCAAGCTAGCTCTTATAGCCATTCATTCCCTGATCGCTATCGATATGTTACTATGCTACGTTCAGCTATATAATATCACTCACATGGAGATTCATTAGACACTTTTTTTATACTGTGTACAACGAATCATTCTGGCCTGCATTTTCGCTCTATCACTATAAATTTTTTAGGACTATTGAGGTAAAAGAAAGTACAATGGACGACCTTAAAATATTTGGCCTACCTGCTCGACAGGGCCGTTGGCTATTTTTACCCCTAGGCATTTCAGCGATGCTCTGCTTGGGTACGGTTTATTCTTGGAGCATTTTTCGTAAGCCTCTGACAGAAGCTTTTAAAAAACAAGGAATGACAATTGGGGCAACAGATACATTGCTACCCTTTGCCACATTATTGGTCGTATTTGCAATTTTGATGCCAATCACTGGTCGATATATTAATCGCTATAGTGTATCTAGAATAACCGCAGCAGGAGGTGCCATTGTTGGCTTAGGATATTTTTTCTCCAGTTTTGCTAGGAGTATTCCCGAACTAATCGTGACTTATGGTCTGATTGCTGGAGCGGGGGTTGGCCTGGTCTATGGTGTGCCGATCGCCGTAACCGCCAAGTGGTTTCCCGATCGTCAGGGGCTGGCTGTGGGTTTGACAGTGGTTGGTTTTGGTTTATCGCCGCTGATTACCGCACCTATAGCTGAATTTTTGATCAAATCCTATGGCATCGATAACGCCTTTAGAATTT
>JANOXZ010000711.1:0-6454 GCA_031418695.1 Synechococcales cyanobacterium VAR_35_metabat_10 | reverse complement strand
CATGACAGCACAATGGTCATTTAAAACTTTTTGTACTGCGGCATCATAGTAGCTAGCTACTGGGCTACAGACTGGCACATAAATATCTACTTTCTCCTTTTGAACAATCTCTAATAAAGCTGCAAAATACTCCGCCGTCTGTGGATTAGGAACTGTGTAGAATCTATCGACAGCCCAAGAGTAACGATGACCAGTCAACCAATACTTATGAGTTTCCAATAAAACTACTCGATGACCAGCCTGGTAAAATGACCGAGCCAACTGAAGTGCCTTGGTCATTTTACCCCCGCTAATCAAAATGGTTTGCGGTGAATCTAACCTGGGAATCGGCGATCGCCATGGCTTCAAGGCCACCACTCGGAGTAAAGCTCCCAGAGTCAGTACTAAGTTAAAAGGCAGTATCAACAGCAACAGTACTAAAGTTGTAATGGTTCTGACTTGAGAACCAATCAAGTTAATCGGAGTTAATGTAGCTGTCATTACACCCGCCTAATTAAAGTTAAGCCATCTCGTAAAGGCAGTAATACCTGCTCTACTCGTGGCTCATCAATTACAGCTTGGTTGAATTTGACAATCGCTATGCCATTATCAGATGCTGAATCTGATAGATATGGCTGCCCCTGCATTAACGTATTGTCAGCACAGATTAAGCCATCAGCAGCCAACAGAGAGGTATTTAGCAGCAAATATAGGTAATCAATGTATCCAGATTTATCAGCATCAATGAAAACTAAATCGAACACTTCACCCGCAGCAGCCAACTGCTGCATGGTTTCCAGCGCTGGTGCTACTCGTACTGATATTTTATATCCGACGACAGAATCGTTAAAGCACTGCTGGGCAAACTTTGCTGCATAAGGATCTACTTCGCAGGCCACTACTTCACCATCTTTGGGCAGTGCTTCAGCCATTGCTAAGGCCGAATAACCTGTGAACATGCCTACTTCTAGTACCCGGCGAGCTTTAGTCAAGTGGACGAGGAACTTTAACATTTGACCTTCCACATGGCCAGAAAGCATCTCTTGTTCGAGAGGTCGAACAGTAGCACCATCTGCAAAATGGCCTGTCCAATCTTCAGTTTGGGTACGTTGTACCAACTTGGCCAAATCTGGTGATTCGGGAGTGGTACAGCGGTCTAAGTAGGCATCTAAACCATTAGCTAGCTCGTAAGCTTGTTGAAGTTCAGTTTTGAAAACCGATTCTGAAGAAGACGCTGCTTGCTGAGTGAGGATCTCTAGCTTGGCTGCCAAGATGCCGATCGGAGTAACTGGCCTCATAGCTACACTCTCGCCTCAGTTTTTTCTAGCACCAAGTACATATCTTGACCGTCACCTTGGCGGGGAAATTTCTGACAAATTTCTCGATGAACAATTAGAACTTGGTCTAACTCAGTGCGAGTTAAGTCGTTCATGAAAATACAGCTCCCAATAGGTTTTGGGGCTGCGGCTCGTTGTAGACCGTCCCGAGTACGGCTGATAGAGGTAGTAGCTTTCCAAAGCAGTTCTGGAGTAAGGTACTGGCTATCAATCGCTAGTCCCAGGCGACTCATTAAGCCCAAGATTCGATCGCGATCTAACTCCGAAATGTAGCCACGCTGTTGAGCTATCGTAGCAGTGAAGGCCATATCAATACTGACACTGTGGCCATGGAACATCGGTGGTTCTGGAGTTAACTCTAAAGTTGGACTCCAGGTGTGGCCATAGGCGATTACGCGATCTAGGTCTAATTCATGTAAGTTGGGGACTTCTAATGCGAGCATAGACTGAATAGCACTGTATGTAAGTCGGTGAGCTATTTTACGTAATTCATCCGTGCCATTGACATGTCCAAAATGACTCTGGAGTAATGCTTCGCCGTAATTTTCTAATATCTCAAAAATTTCTTTGTTGCCTACGACTGCAATCTTAATTAGCTCAGCCATCCCATTACGAACTTGATCGATCGGCAAAGTTTGCAGAAATGAGAAGTCCAAAATAACTTTTTGGGAGGCATGGTAAGCGCCGAGTCTGTTCTTTAGCTTGCCATGATTCACCGCTACTTTGATTGCAACACTGGCATCAATCAAGCCAATTAGGGTAGTAGGAACTCGAATATAATTGGTCCGGCGACGATAGGTGGAGCAAGCAAAACCAGCCACGTCGGTAGTTAATCCACCACCAACTACTAAGACTGGTTCCTTACGGACTAAGCCAAAATCAACAAACGCATCAATGATTTTTTCTGCTGTTTCTAAAGTCTTGGCTGTCTCTTTAATGTTTACCGGAAAAACGGTTAGTTCAATTTCGTAATGCTGAAAATACTCTTGTATTTGCTTACCATACAGGCCATAAACTGCCTGGTCTACCACCATTAAACAACGGCCAAAAAGACGATAACTGTCAGCAATTTCAGGATTCACAACCCTGAAAGCGCCATTTACGTAGAGTAAGCTGAAGTCTATTTTCTCATATCCTTCAACATGAAAAGCATTATCGGTAGATGTAAAAGATGCTTGGATGCCACTCATAAATTCCTGGTACTAGTAAATGAATCGATCAAGGTATATCTCGTCTCAAGACTACTTGTACACAACATCGTATACATAGTTTGTTGAGAGGAATAATTAACTGAAATGAAGAGGATGAATTATTTGAAAATTGGAAATTTGCAAGAGATCTGAGCGTGAAGATTGCTCAGCTATACTCACACTCTTGTAAGGTAACGGATTTTTTTCTTTTATTCAATAAAAATTTGGTTAAGCTTCAACGCTCGGGTTGATAATGGACAATGAGGATTTATGAGGGCGATCGATGTTTGACATTGCGGTAATCGGGGCTGGAGTTGCGGGCTTAACCTGTGCTCGAAAATTGCAGCAGGCAGGACGACGAGTAGTAATTTTCGATAAATCGCGTGGCTTGGGGGGACGTTTAGCCACTCGTCGCTTAGGGGGCACTCATGCTGATCATGGAGTTTGTTATCTTCAGCCCAAAGGAGTAGCTTTTGGTCAGTTAATTGATGAATTGGCAAATGAGCAGATTCTGCGGATTTGGACGGAGGGAATTCACCGTTTGTCTGTAAATGGAGTTTTACAGCCCCCCGCGAAATTTGCGCCTTGCTATGCGGCACCCTCTGGAGCCACTGCGATCACTAGATACCTAGGGAAAAATTTGGAGATTATTTATGGTCAAGCCATAACTGCAATTTCACCGATTAGTAATGGATGGCAGCTTAACTCTGCTGATGGTCAATGGAATGCAGAGCAAGTTGTGGTCGCGGTTCCTCCGGCTCAGGCTCTGATGATTGCTGGTGCGGTGATTGATGCTGATTGTTCTGAGCAGATGAGCCTTGTAAAATTTACTACTTCGATTACCGCGATTGCCGTTTTTCCAAAAAATCAGCAAGCTGCTGCTGCCCAATTAGCTTGGCAGGGAATTCAAGGTATCGATCATCCAATACTGGGCTGGGTTGGTTTGGATAGCTCGAAGCAACTAGCACCACTTCAGCCCGTCTTAGTGGTGCAAAGTAGTGCTGCTTTTGCTGCTGAATATTTTGATGCTCCAGAGCTAGAAGTGATCGGTCAACAGCTTTTGGCTGCTGCTGCACCTTTGGCGATCGGCTTAGATTCTCCCGAAATCTTACAGGTGCATCGTTGGGGATATGCTTTTGCCCAAAATCCGCTGCCAGATTTGTTTCTTACTGCCCAAGGGCAGGCTCCACTATATTTTTGTGGAGACTGGTGTGGGGGAAATCGGGTGGAATCAGCTTTTCTGTCTGGTTTGGCTGTAGCTGAGAAAATTTTGGATATTTGATGTTCGTGCTGCTTTTTATTAACTCAATGGCTATAATTGGTGAAAAATAAGATCGGACATTAGTTATGCCTCAAGTTACTGCTCAAGGAAAAAACTTTACCTGCGAGACAGGAGCAAATCTCCGACAAGTGCTATTAGAGCAAGGTGTCGATCTGTACAACGGTAAAGCTAAATTCATCAATTGTATGAGCATTGGGACTTGCGGAACTTGTGCAGTACATATTGAAGGGGAAGTCTCAGCGGTAAACTGGAAAGATACCACGAGAAGATCTTTACCGCCTCATTCGATCGACAGAAATCTGCGCCTCGCCTGTCAGACTAAGGTTTTAGGAGATATAAAAGTTACAAAATTTGATGGCTTTTGGGGACATCAAAACGAACTGGTTTGGTAGTCCATCCAATTAATATAAACTAGCTAAAAACTGCTCTGCTGTAGAGATGTGCAATGTTTGCTTCTCGGCAGTCATTTTATCAAAAGTGCCAACTAGCATTCCCAAACGAAGATTGCTGAGAAAAAAATCTCGGTGGACGTGCATAAATCGCCAAAACAAGCCATCCCAGACAGGTTGCCAATCACCTTTTTTGAAATTGCTCATCTTCATTAAATAGTTACTGCCGCTAATATAGGGCTTTGTACACATCCCACCACCATCAGCAAACTGGCTCATGGCATATACATTGGGCACCATCACCCAGTCATAGGCATCAACAAACATCTCCATAAACCAGCGATATACCTCGTCTGGATCGAACTCACAAAGCACCATAAAGTTGCCAAGAATCATTAAGCGCTCAATGTGATGGCAGTAGCCACTTTTAAGTGTCTTCTGGATTGTGGAATCCAAAGGTAATATTCCGGTATCGCCAGTCCAAAAACTCTTAGGAATTGGTCGAGTAAAACCCCAATAGTTCCGGCTACGCTGGCTTCTACCTCGTCGCTCGTAGGTAATTCTGATGAACTCACGCCAGCCCATAATCTGGCGTATAAAACCTTCTAGGCTGTTTAATGGTATTTCGTCTACGAGATCTAAAGCCCGATCGATTACTTGTTGAGGCGAGAGTAAGCCGATATTTAGCAGTGGCGACAAAACAGAATGATGCAAAATAGTCTCTTCAGCAACTATGGCATCTTCATAAGCCCCAAAATCAGTAAAGCGCACAGTCAAAAAATCGGTCAACCAGGCATCAGCCTCAGCATAAGTTGTCGGATAGTAACCAAGATCAAAAGGTTGTTCTACAGAACCATAGTTTGTCGGAAAGTGCTGCTGAATATAAAGCTGAGCTTCTTTGACATACTTATTCAATCCTGGTAGCTGTATTATTGGAACAGCGCGGCCTTTGGGGAATTTCAGTCTGTTATCTGCATCATAAGTCCACTGACCACCCAACGGTTTACCCTCATCTAATAGAATTTGGTGGTGTTTTCGTCGATCAATATAAAAATCTGTCTGTTTGTAGCTTTTGCGCTTGTCAAAGAATTCTGATATTTCAGCAGGATCTTCCAAAAAATTAGGCGATCGATGTTCAACCAAACGAATTCCCTGTTCAGCAGCACCCAATGTTAAGCGTTGGCGCAACCAATCATCGACCACATCAACAAAATGTAGTTCTTGAACTTCTGCCTTAGCCATTGTGACTAATAGCTTTCGGATATCGCAATCCTCATCAGTAGCTGGAACATAGCGTAGCTCATAACCTTGGCTAGTTAGGTGGTCTGCATACATCTGCATGGTGGCACGATGTAGCAGCAATTTCTGTTGGTGAAAGCGATATTGATGGAAAAACAGCCACTCTTCTACTAGGTAGACCACCGGCCCATTCATCAGAGCTGGATGTTGCTGAAAAAGTTGATGAGGGAAAACAATAGTGGCCATAGAAAAATCTATAGTTTTGAGTTTATTGAGTAAGCCGAGACCTAGTGGATAATTTGAAAGACTAGTGTTGGGTCTGACATTTGAAGCGACCGGCTACAAAGTCACGTTTTTGCAGATGCTTGGTGCCACGACCAGTGACGCGCTTGCGCCACATTCTGAAGCTAGAAGCTTTCATTTCTCGGCGCATGATAGTAATAACTTGTTTTTCGCTGAGGCCAAATTGATGTTCGATCGCCTCAAAAGTAGTACGGTCTTCCCAGGCCATTTCTAACACTCGATCGATTACTGCGGATTCTAATTCTGGAATATGCATCGGAGGGAGAATATTTACTGATTCTATTCTGGCATAGCTTCCAAAATTAGTCAGGGGCAAAATGCTTTTTCCTCATATCACCAGGGTTTGCCATCACCTTTTGCAAACTCGGGGGCACAGCCAATGGTTCACGAATCCTTGCAGGGATTTTGTTGGTAGTACTGGCCTCTACTGTTTTACGAAACTTGGTGAATAGCTCTGGCAGATCACTAATTTTAAACGGCAAATCTTCGGGTGAGTATAAAGTGTGACCCCACCAACTGCGATGGGGAATTTTGGTTTGAGCGATGACTGCCTGTTCGATCGATAGCTCCTCACTAGTTGGGTAAGTATGGAAATACAGCCGATCGATCTCCAACTCCTGAACCAACAAAGCAATGATTTCGTCTGGTCTTCCTCGTCGTATCAATAAGTCTGCACCCAAAGAGCGATAGCGCTGACGCAGATCGGCAATGCTCTCTATTAAAAACTGGGCGCGG
>JANOXZ010000710.1:0-4222 GCA_031418695.1 Synechococcales cyanobacterium VAR_35_metabat_10 | reverse complement strand
GCTGAGTCAAGACCAATGGTATTAAGGTGTGTGGCTAGCAATCCAAATAACTCGATCAATGTACTTTGCTGTATTATTTTTTTGACAATCTTGACCTAATGAAAAAAATATTTTCACAAACTATTGATTTTTTAACTATTTTTAGCTCTTGTCTAATCATACTCGCTGCCTATATCGGTATGATTATCGTTGTTGCATTTGTCTTTGCAATAGTGTTCGCCTTGGTTCAAGACTTTTTGTCAAAAGTTATTCTGTTTAAATTAATGAAGTTATTTCATGAGCATTATGTTCCTTACGAAAACAACCTGATCAATTACATTGTTTTGATACTTTCACTATTGACAAGTATTTTCATAGTCAAAGTGCTTTTGTTTACAGCAGAGAAGAAGATAGTTTCTCCAATCATTAAATTAATTTTGGCAGTCATGTTTAGGAAAGATCGGCGTTTTTCTAAAGATCCAACGAGTGATCATCAAACTTTACTTAAGCTTCAGCGAAGTTCTGATCGAATCACTCGGCAAAATGTCGCAAGTAATCCCAATACTCCGATCGAGGCTATTTGGAAGCTGGCGAAAGAATTCCCCTATCAGGTCATAGAAAATCCGGTTTTCCCTTTAACTACTTTGGGTAACCCCCAATGGATTATGGAACTAGATAATAATGACCTAATGGAGCTGCTCTGTCAGCCCCATGTACCCGATGAATTCTTGCGGGCAGTGACCTACCATGAGTATGCTCACATCAAAGAGTTAGCTGCTAAAACAGAAGCCAAAGATCTACTTGTGACTACTGATCGGTTAGAAGAAATCATTTTAAGCCACGAATGTCTTTACTCAGAAATAGTTAATGATCATAGAATCAACGCTAAGTCTCTACAATTATTTGCCACTTGTGACAAATATGCTATTCAAAAAGATCTGGCTGCTTACTGCCTAGATGAGTACTTTGATCATCCTGAACACTTAAAACAGAAAATCTTAGAAATATTGATTCAAAATGCGGTGAGCAAAAATGATACTGCTTTAATAGTGGACATTTTGGAGCTAGAAAATCTACCCGATCGATATACTCATCAACTGTTAGTTGGCTTACCCAACAAGTTACAGCTTCGATCGGCCAGATCCAACCGAAATCCGCATTTTCTTGCCAAACTAGCCCAAACGCCCGCCCATCCTAGTCGTTGGCGGACTCGCATTCTTCAAGCTCTTGCCAGAAACCGCTACACCCCCAAAAATACCCTAGATAAACTGGTGCTAAGTCCTGATAAAGCCGTCAAGCTCTCTTTGGCAACCAGGAGATCTGATCTATCTGAGGGTTTGTTAGTGCAACTGGCGATCGATCCCTATCCCGAAATCCGCAAAAGGCTATTGGCCAATTCTCATATTCCAATGTATCTTCTCAATAAACTGCAAAATTATCAAGATTCTGTAGTTCAAGAGTTTGCTATACAATATCTGAAAGCTAATCCTCCCAAAAAGTATTAATGTGCAGAGGTCTAATTTTAGAATCTTCGGCAATTTGATAAAACCCAACCTTCCTTACCCAAGTTGATGATTATGTATACGGAAGAACAACAACATATAGCTGCTAATCCAGCAACAGATCCTAAAATCTTGAAAAGGCTAAGCAAAAGTGGAGTCGATTGCCTTCTGGAGGCTGTTGCCGGAAATCCTAATACTCCAATTCAGGTTCTTTGGAAACTGATTAAATCTTTTCCTCATCAAGTAGTTAATAACCCGGTATTTGACTTAATCACCTTAACGGATCCTAATTGGATTATAGGGATTTTGGCAGAAGATTTACTATTGATAATGCAGCAGCCTAGTATCCCCGATGTCATTATAAAGGAGGGGGTAAAACATGACGATTATCTGGTGCGGAAAGCTGCTATTGAAGCTGAGGCAAAAAAACCTCAAACTCCAGCTAAATGGTTAGAAGAAGTCACCATTTATCATGGTACTCTTCATCAACAAGTGATCGAACACCCCAATATCACATTAGATTCATTAAAAAAATTTGCAACTTGTCAAAAGATATCAATTCAAATAGAAACAGCTAGATATTGTCTGAGTGACAGAGACAAACTATTTAATACTTTGTCTCTATGCCAAAATGATATCTCAGATATCATAGAAGCTATGATTCCAAATATTCTGGATCATGACAAGGTTGATGCTATGCTAATACTTTTACGACGGCCAAAAATTCAGAGGAAATACATTAAGATGTTCCTGGGGAACCTGCCTTGTCAATTGCATTTAGAATTAGCAAAGGATAAAAATACGTCTCCAGAAGTATTAGATGAACTAATCTCAATGATAGATTGCTCTGGTTATATGCATCTTCAAATATATCAAGCTCTTATTTTCAGTCCGGCAATTTCAACGAATACTTTAGAAAAACTTGCTGATATTAAGGATAAAATTATCTTATTAGACCTTGCTAGACAGACTATATTTTCTCAAGGTTTATTAGTTAAGTTGATAACTAATCCTTACAAAAAAAACATCGGAAGGCTCCTGAAAAACAAGGCCATTCAATCTGATTTACTCGCTGAGCTAGAAGGACATCCTAATCGAGTGGTAAGAGAATTTGTAGCAAGACATCCGAATACTCCGACGAACTTATAATGTTCTAAGATAAAAATTTGTGAACCAGATCAATGAATATTTTGACATAATTTTATGACTACAACAGCCCAAAATCTCATTAGTGCTTCTATCTTGCGCTTGCGAATGAAATCTCCTTTCTTCGCGACATTAGCGATGTTTGCCAAATTTTCACCCACCCAAGAAATCTTCACCGCTGCTACTGATGGCAAAGACATTTTTTATAACGAAGATTTCATTCGATCGCTGCCCACCAAACAAATCGATGGGCTACTGCTTCACGAAGTCCTCCACGCCGCCCTAT
Source organism: Synechococcales cyanobacterium VAR_35_metabat_10 (assembly GCA_031418695.1). Taxonomy (GTDB): domain Bacteria; phylum Cyanobacteriota; class Cyanobacteriia; order Cyanobacteriales; family Chamaesiphonaceae; genus JAAFHZ01. Next base: position 1,309 of record JANOXZ010000710.1, on the reverse strand, counting down.
TGCATATTCCCCGCCGAGGCACCCGGGAACCTGAACTCTGGAACATTGCCGCCGACATAGTCATTAACGGCATGATTGCCCAAGAAAGCAACTTTGAACTGCCTGCCGGTGGACTGCGCGACAGCGCTCTGGAAAACTTCACCGTCGAAGAAGTCTACGAAATCCTCCAAAAACGTCCCCGCCTCCAGTTCACCGACCTCGACCTCCTCAACCAAGCCCCCAGCGATGTCCCTGGTGGCAGCACTACAGTTGTCCTCTCTGCCTCAGCCAAAGCCGAGCTAGAATCTCACTGGCGCAACGCGCTCCAACAAGCCCGCGTCATCGCCCAATCCAGCAAAGCTGGCAAGATTCCCCTGGGCATCCAACGAGAACTCGATCGACTCACCAGCCCCCAACTAGATTGGAGATCCTACCTCTGGCGCTACCTCACCCAAACTCCCAACGATTTTAGAGACTTTGATCGTCGCTTTATCGGTCAAGGCTTATACCTCGAAACTCTCAGTGGTGAATCGGTCAAAGTTTATGTGGCTATTGATACCAGCGGCTCGATCGACAACCAAATACTGCGGATTTTCTTAAGCGAAGTGCGGGGCATTCTGGATGCCTATCCCCACCTCAAATGTGACCTCTACTACGCCGATGCCGCAGCCTATGGCCCTTATGAACTAGAGTCAGACAGCAAATTTCCACCACCGGAAGGCGGCGGCGGCACCTCTTTTGTGCCATTTTTTCAGGCTATCAAAGCCGATCAACAAGAGCAGCTATCTAGCCTCTGTATTTATCTCACCGATGGCTATGGCGACTTCCCTGCACCATCACCTGCTGCGCCTACTTTGTGGGTGGTGATTGCCGGAGGCTTAGAATCTGCGGAGTTTCCCTTTGGCGAGGTGGTCAGAATTGATTGCTTTGCGGATACATAAATATCGCAAAATTATTGATGATTCTGGAATTGCATAGAAACCTGACCGTGGGCAGTGCCCACCCTACAATGTATCAAAAAACCGATCGATGGAATTATTTATCCATCGATCGGTTTTGAATTTTATTAACTTAAACTAAACAGTCAAAGTCCGGCGTTTGCTGACCATTTGGAAGGTTTCGATAATGTCGCCTTCTTTCCAGTCATTGAATCGATCGAGTCGCACACCGCACTCAAACCCAGTATTAACCTCTTTCACATCATCCTTCATCCGCTTCAGCGAATCTAAGATACCCGTGAACACCAGTTCATTACCGCGCTTAACCCGAATGTGGCAATTCCGAATCGCCTTACCACTGAGCATATAGCAGCCCGCAATATTGCCGCGAC
>JANOXZ010000709.1:0-1936 GCA_031418695.1 Synechococcales cyanobacterium VAR_35_metabat_10 | reverse complement strand
GTCACTGCTATTCGTCAAGCCGCCTTGGATGGCAACGATGCCACAACCGCTGATGCTACTTGGCAGCCCTTAATTGCCACACCACCTTTCCCCGAATACACTTCTGGTCATAGCACCTTCAGCTCTACTGCTGCTAAGGTCTTGACTGAGTTGATGGGTGAAAATGTGAGCTTTACCACTTTTTCGATCGGCCTACCAGGTGTCACTCGCAGTTTCACTAGCTTCCAGCAAGCGGCTCAAGAAGCAGGCATCAGTCGCATATATGGTGGTATCCACTTTATGTCGGCCAACACCAGTGGCTTGGAATGTGGTGAACAGATTGGGGACTATGTGATTAATAACTTTATGCAGAGCAAAACCGCATCTTAAGTTTTAGATATCTTAGCCCGTCGCTGATCTAGCCACTGTTGCAGAATGATCGCTGCTGCTCGTCGATCGACTTCGCCTTTATTATCTCGGGGCGATCGACCACTAGCGATCATCATTTCTTCGGCGGCTACCGAAGTCAGGCGCTCATCGGCATATTCGATCGGGAGACTTAGAGCGCGACTCAGACGGTTAGCAAATTTTTGGACTCGTTGTGCCTGTTTGCCCAATTCTCCATCTAGGGTATAGGGCAAGCCCACCACTAGCAGGGTAGCTTCTCGGCTGATCACTAATTCTCGTAACATTTCGACATCTTGTTCAAACGAGCTGCGCTCTAGAGTGAAAAGGCCAGTAGCAATCATTCCGGTGCCATCACAGCCTGCCACTCCAATTCTTTTACTACCCACATCGAGACCGATCGCCGAAATCCTACTCATAAATTATTGCCAAAACCCTATCCAAATGTTAGCTTTAAGCTTGGAGCTATAGGCTCCGATTGTCCTTTCAATATATTACGGAGGTGTTGCCCATGACAGATAGTAGTAATTCTCAGGGTTTTTCAACTGGAGCTAACCGGCTGTGTGCCGGGGCCGTTCTCTAAGACTCCGACAGGTCAATCTATTTAATTAATATTTTGCCTGCCATTGCCTGGGGTTCTCCCGGCAGTCAGGTTCCAGAGCGAAAACTCGCTAGACCGCTCCCATTTTTGATTTCAACCCTGCGTTGGTCAAAAGTGGGAGCGGATAGTTTTGCGGGGAATACTGCAATTACTGGGTGAATACAATCGATTACAAATATTAAAAATTTCACGGATGGTGAGCGGAATCAGATGTATCTTATGATACGAAGAGACTCAATACCTGCCAGTAGAATAAATCATCAAGATTTATGCCTGCTATGTCTTTTACCGGGAACAAAGGTTTTTGCCAACGGTCAAAGACAACTATTGAGATTTGTCACAGATTCGCAGAACCCCGATTCCGTGCATACCACCAAAAAAAGTTTGCTTGAGGAGAACAATCCAACATGTCCCGTATTGCCCAAAGAATTTTGTTTGCTTTGCCTGTAGCTTATGCTGCTAGCTTACTAGTTTCTGCTACTGCTTTTGCTGCAGAAGATAATCCATCACTTAGTAATAAAATAGAAAATATTGATTTTTCGGCTTTATCTGGCGGCCGAGTAAGTATTCGTTTGCAAATGAAAGAAGCACTCACTAACCCACCAGCCGGTTTTACGCTTAATAACCCAGCTAGAATTGCTTTAGATTTTCCAAATACAGCCAACGGTTTAAATAAAAACAGTGTTACCAACGAACAGGGCGCACTTAAAAGCGTGTCATTGGCTCAAGCAAAAGACCGCACGCGCGTTGTGCTTAATTTAACAAAGAATGTAGGTTACAACACGGTAATCAGCGGTAAAGATGTGATTATTACTTTGCAAGGTAATGAAGCCAGCGCAGGTAATGCCAGCACTGAAACACGATTTGCAGAAGCGCGCGCAACGACCCAAAGCCATGCCATTACCAATGTAGACTTTGCCCGTGGTAAAAATGGCGAAGGCCGCATTATTG
>JANOXZ010000708.1:0-2156 GCA_031418695.1 Synechococcales cyanobacterium VAR_35_metabat_10 | reverse complement strand
GCAAGACAGTAACTGTTCGTAAATATCTAGTTCGTGCTGCTCAATTAACCGATCGTTGTGCCATAGCAGTGTCCAATTGCCCTGAAAAAGCTGACAGCGTTGCTTTGATTGAGCCATAATTTCAAAAGCCGCTTCACCTAGTCCAAGATTCATAAACATTTCCTCAATGACAGTACATTCCATGACGATCAGTGGACGTTCTCTAAGGTTTAAAACTTGACGAGTCTTCAGGTTGTAAACTGGAAATTCATAACAAATACCGCATCTAAACCCAATTAGATCGGAAAATACTAAAGTTGAATCGTAATCCAGACCTGCATCTTCCCAATTTTGGAAGGTCGTGATATTTTCCCATCGCAAGTAGTGCTGTCGTCCGCCCCAAGTGTCTTGTTGAATACCTTCTTCAGTACAAACTTGCTGTAAGAGTTCAAATTCTTTTTTGGTTTGAGCAGCATTCTGGTAAGTATGATAGCTAGGATGCAAACCAATTTCATGACCTCGTTGATTAATTTTGCGTAATAGATCGCGAATCAGAGGAGAATCGATCCTGTAATTACCATCAATAGCACCTCCAGTATGGTCGGAAATAAAGTAGAAAGCACTTTTGAGATGATGCTTCTCACTAATTTCCATGATGCGGTCGAAAGTGTTGCAAGGATCGGCATCTGGATTTCCTGTTTTTACCTGTATCCATTGTGAGATACTTTTCACTACTGCAGCGGGACTACGACGGTTGATGAGATCCCCCCCGCAGCGTCTCACTAAGCGAGAAATTCCGCTAAAGGCATACCTAAATGGCTCGTCTACATCATGAGTGGCATAAGTTTGAAAGCTTTTGTGTTTGCGTTCTAATCCGGGATGAAGAGCTTGAAGACAAGCCCAGAGAATTTCCAAGTATTCATTAATAATGGGGCGATCTAAAAATCCCTCTAGATGAGCTAGAGATGAAGTTCCCGGAAACCTATCATGAGCACCATCTCGATCGAGTTTGACTATCTCTTCATAGCGAGTTAGCATAAAAAATGCAGAACCAAAAATATCAAGCCCTAAATAGATTTTTTCTTCAGACTGCCGAAAAAAGTCAGGATTGCTGGGGTCATCCCCATAGATGACAGGAATTTGTAGATTAACTGTTGTGACATTCAGTTTTGTAGTTGCCAAATTCCAAATTTTTAACGGCTGTTTTGGTAAGGAAACTGTTTGCAACCAATCCTCAACTTGTGTGGAGAACAATCCATCAGCAACTATCAATTCTCGATCGTCACCCATTTCAATCAGGATATTGCAACGTTTGCTTACCTGTACTTGGATTTCTAATCCTAAAAACTCTTGGAACATCACTGCCAAAATATAATAACGTTCGGCTTGATAATTTTCAGGGATTTTAATCAAAATCACGATCAATACCTCACAACAGATTTTACTATATCTCGACCAGCCATTAAAAACTTCATGCGACGACTCATGCCCGTTATGCTAAAGTATGGGACTTGCCTAGCACCAAAATCACGAAAAAAACACTCGATCGGCTCAATCATTGAACCTTCAAAGTCAAATTTTTTTGTGACAGTAGCTGCGAACTTAATTGCTTCCCATAACAATAGGCTGGTTGCACTACTACCCCGTAGTTCCGGATCAGCTCCACCCATGAGATAATAGGCTGAGTTTTCATCCCAAATAATATATTGAGCAGCATGGATCCGACCTTGAGCATCTTCTGCAAAAAATATGCGCCGAGCTTGATGTTCATCACAGGCTGCATCTAAGTGCCTAACGTATTCACGGCTATAAGGAGGACTCTTGCCCTGCCGCTGGAAAGTTAGATCGTTTAAATCTTGAAACCTCTCTATATCTGAGTTACTGTAAACTTTAAGTAGCTTTTCAGCTTTGCGTATTTGGGTACGCATTCGACTCGCTAACCTATCCCACACTCGATCTAGATCATTTAGCTCTTCTATTACATAAGTATAATAAGTAGTTTGGCTAAAGCCATGCCAGTAAAATGGCAACCAATTGTCAATAGAATAGTGAAACTGAGAAATAAAATAATCATATTGAGGTAGTTGTTCGATCAAGGAAGTCATTATTTTTTTTTGCTCTGCTAACTGCTTGGTATATTTAGCATTTGATGGTTTTAACCATGGTCCCAAAGTTTG
>JANOXZ010000707.1:0-4309 GCA_031418695.1 Synechococcales cyanobacterium VAR_35_metabat_10 | reverse complement strand
CAAAGAGCATTTGTTTGTATTCCATAGTAATTTTTCCCCCCTTTGGCTCCCCCAGTTTTACTAGCTAATCATACGTGAACTACCCGCCACCAGCGTCAGCAGAATCGCTTGTTTGTGGCGTGGTAGACTGTCTAAAATGTCTCTATTCGAGACGTTGAAATAATCGCCCCATCTTCATTTTATGTCCACTGAATTGCAATCTGAGTCACAGACTAGGTCACAAACTGAGTTACAGACTGAGTCTTTGACTACCGAAGCTGAATTGCTGCTCGCAGTGGCTCAGCGCCGTAATTTCGCAATTATTTCCCACCCAGATGCCGGTAAAACCACTTTAACTGAGAAGTTGTTGCTGTATGGGGGTGCCATTCACGAAGCCGGAGCAGTGAAAGCCCGTCGTGATCAGCGCAAGGTTACTTCCGACTGGATGGAAATGGAAAAACAGCGGGGCATTTCGATTACTTCCACGGTGTTGCAGTTTGTCTATGATGGGTTTCAGATTAATTTATTAGACACTCCTGGCCACCAAGATTTTAGTGAAGATACCTACCGCACCTTAGCTGCCGCTGATAACGCGGTGATGCTCATTGATACGGCCAAGGGCTTAGAACCTCAGACCCGCAAGCTGTTTGAAGTTTGCAAAATGCGCGAACTGCCAATTTTTACTTTTATCAACAAGCTCGATCGACCAGGCCGGGAGCCATTAGAGCTATTAGATGAAGTGGAGCAAGAGCTGGGCTTGGCCACCTATGCGGTAAATTGGCCGATCGGCAGCGGCGATCGGTTTAAGGGGGTGTTCGATCGACGGGAACGCAAAGTCCATTTATTTGAACGTAGTGCCCACGGTAGCCGAGAAGCCAGCGAAACAATTTTTGATTTGGATGACCCTCGCTTGGTTGGTTTGCTGGATCCAGAGTTGTTTGCCCAACTCCATGAAGATTTGGAATTGTTGGATGGAGTTGGTTCCGAGATTGATATGGAGTCAATTCATGCCGGTTTAATGACTCCAGTATTTTTCGGCAGCGCCATGACCAACTTTGGCGTAGAGCTGTTCTTGCAGTATTTTTTGGAATACGCTTTGCAACCGGGCAGCCGCGATTCCAATATTGGCGCAATTGCTCCTAACTATCCAGAGTTTTCGGGATTTGTCTTTAAGCTCCAAGCCAACATGGATCCTCGTCACCGAGACAGAGTAGCTTTTGTGCGGGTTTGCACTGGCAAATTTGAGAAAGACATGGCGGTGAGCCACACTCGCACAGGTAAGACAGTGCGTTTATCTCGACCTCAAAAGCTGTTTGCTCAGGATCGGGAATCGATCGAAGAAGCTTATCCGGGTGATGTGATTGGTTTAAATAATCCGGGGGTGTTTGCGATCGGTGACACCATCTATACCGGCGGCACCAAACTGGAATATGCGGGCATTCCTTGCTTTTCCCCAGAGCTATTTGCCTATTTACGTAATCCGAATCCCTCTAAGTTCAAGCAGTTCCAAAAAGGAGTCACGGAGCTACGGGAAGAAGGTGCAGTACAAATTATGTATTCTGCCGATGATGCTAAGCGCGACCCTATTTTGGCAGCGGTAGGTCAGTTGCAGTTTGAGGTGGTGCAGTTCAGACTACGCAACGAATACGGCGTAGAAACCATGCTAGATCCTTTAGGCTTTTCGGTAGCCCGTTGGGTAATAGATGGTTGGCCAGCCCTAGAAAAAGCTGGGAAGCTATTTAATACCATGGTGGTCAAAGATAACTGGGAGCGCCCTGTGCTCTTGTTCAAAAATGAGTGGAACGTCGGTCAAGTAGAAGGCGATCACCCCAGTTTAAGATTGAGCCGCATCGCCCCTGTCGGCGGTTTTGCATAGTCTGAATTTTAGGCTTTTGTTTGCCCTGTTTTTCATCTATGGTTTACAGCTTTGTGGGACTGAGTATGGTACCGATCGGCTTTGGCATAAGCAAAGCGATCAACTAAACCATCAAATACCCACAATTCAGACTAATGAAGTAGTGTATCTTCATCACCCAAACTATCATCATTTACATCTCGTAACTCTGGGGGCATCGATCGAACTTTGGCGTTAAAACCCAATGTGGCAATCCGATCGATCGCCAGTTCCTCGGCTTCTAAAGCAAACTGTTGACCAAACCGCACCAGTCGTCGGCCAGCATCGGATTCAATCAGGGCATAGACCGGGGTCTTGGCTGTTTCTTCATCGACTCCAGCATACTCCTCTAAAATCGTCTGGAGCTGCTGCATTTGTCGTTCGTCTTTTAGGGTTTCCATATCGATTTTGACCAAGGCAATTCGATCATCAGATTCCTCTTCTTCGCCTGCCAAAGACATATCGATCGCTTCAATATCTTCTACCACTACCTGCAATTCTTCATCGCGTCGCCCAGCTTTACCATGTACCAAAATTGGCACATTGACACTCAATAAATCCTTTACTTTCTCATAAGTATCGGCAAAAGCCACTGCCGGGACAATCATCCCATCGATGCTAGTTAACTTCAAGATAGCCATGGCTTTATTGTCTTTTTTAGTCTGAGTGATTTTCACTTCTTGCAACATCACGACTAACTTAATCGGCTTGCGCAAATGCTTATCAATTTCCCGCAATTTAACAGTTTCAATTTGTTGGCGACGAATCGATCTCTCTGCTGGTTTTAGTGGGTGATCAGAAACATATACACCCAAAAGTTCCAACTCAAATTGCAGTCGTTCTTGCGCCGTAAAATCATTCACAATCGGGGCTTTTGGTGCCGCTTCAAAACTCTTATCACTCTTGCCACTACTACCACCACCCATCAGGTCAAACAAATTGGCTTGACCTACTGCTTTTTCCTTGGCACGCTTCTGTGCCCAAGGCACCACCAATTCCAGATCATTAATTAACTGCTGACGATTAGTTTCAATTTTATCGAACGCCCCACATTTAATTAGAGATTCTAAGTTGCGGCTATTTACCGATTGCAAATTAATCCGCTGGCAAAGATCCGCTAAAGATGAAAATTCTCCACCTTCTTGGCGGATAGAAAGGATTGCTTCGATCGCACCTTCTCCCACGTTTTTAATTGCCAGTCATGGGCCAAACAGAATGCTCTTTTGCCCCATGACTGGCGTGAAATTAATGTTCGATCGATTGATATCGGGTGGTTCTACTTTAATGCTAAGGGTCTGTTCACAGTTGCTGAGGTACTTGGTGACTTTATCTTGATCGCCGCTGTTGGCCGTCAGCAGCGCCGCCATGTACTCCACCGGATAATTGGCCTTTAAGAAAGCCGTCTGGTAGGTAACGTAGGCGTAAGCTGTGGAGTGGGACTTATTGAAGCAGTTGGAGGCCACGAATTGATCGGCCACCAAAAAATTATGATCTTTAGCCACGCCGATATCGTAGACGGGCTGGACTCCTAATGATTTACGAGCAATAATTTTGACCATTGATATCCTACTCCAAAAACTCAGGGCGAGCTACCTGGTTGCGTTCTAGTTTAGCTAATAAATCTGGACAATTGTTAGTCTCGATCGACTCAATTGTTGCATTCAAATCTTGCTGGTAAGCCCTCAAAGTAGCCAACAAGGCCGTGCGATTATATTCTGCCATCATGTGTCCCAACTCCGGATTGCCCCCACCAACTCTACTGGTGTCCTTAAAACCAGAACTGGCCAAACCTTTAGCTAATTTTAATAAGTCTGGGGGACAGTTTTCTAAGCAAGCATGAATCAGACTGGAGCTAATCATCACTGGTAAATGCGAGATCCAAGCTACAGCTCGATCGTGGTCGGCAGGGCTAGACTCAAACAACCGACAGTCCAAAGATTTAACTAAGCTCTTGATTTTATCCACGGCGATCGGGTTGGTTGTAGCGATCGGTGTAACCACATAGGGCTTATCTCGAAACATCCCCAACTCCGCTGCCCCAATACCACTCTCGGCTTTGCCTGCCATGGGATGTCCACCAACGAAGTTCGGCCAGATCTGGGTAGCCGGGGCAACGATCGATTCCTTCACCGATCCAGCGTCAGTCACAATAGTCTCTGGAAACAAATGAGGAGCGAGCAGGGAGACAGTGGGAACGATTTTATCGATCGGGGTACAAATAACAATGATTTCGCAGGTGGCCAGAGTAGAGATATCGGTCGAAGCTCGATCAACTAATCCATTGGCCATTGCGAAGTCACAGGTGCTCTGCTGGCGACTGACTCCATAAATTTGGTGTCCGATGCTGCGGAGATCTCCGGCCAGCGAAGCGCCGATTAAACCCAATCCAACAATCCCAATATTCGCCATCAAGACAACCGTGGGCAGTGCCCACCC
>JANOXZ010000706.1:0-14258 GCA_031418695.1 Synechococcales cyanobacterium VAR_35_metabat_10 | reverse complement strand
CAGCTTAGCTCCTAACCCAGCAGATTCGATAAAGCTGCAACATCTGTTTGCTGATTTGGATGTAGATAACTTGGCTAATTTGCAAGAGCGGGGCAAGAAAGCTCGGTTATTGATGATCGAAACGCCTTTTTCGTCAGAGATCGAAGCGGAGATTACCGCTGCATATAGCGAACTCTGTCTGCAATATGGTGCCGATACCGATGTGGCGGTGCGATCGAGTGCCACTGCCGAAGATCTGCCAGATGCTAGCTTTGCGGGGCAGCAAGAGACTTATTTGAATGTGCATGGCATTACGGGGGTCTTGGAAGCTTGTCGGAAATGTTTTGCTTCGATCTTTACCGATCGAGCAATTTCTTACCGTCACCAAAAGAATTTTGATCATCTAGAAGTTGCCCTCTCGGTAGGAGTGCAAAAAATGGTGCGATCGGATTTAGCTTCTTCGGGAGTAATGTTTTCGATCGATACCGAAACTGGTTTTAAAGATTCGGCTTTGATCACTGCTGCCTATGGTTTAGGTGAAACTGTGGTGCAGGGTTCGGTGAATCCCGATGAATATTTGGTGTATAAACCCAAGCTGCAAGAAGGCTTTCGGCCAATTATCGACAAGCGTTTGGGCAGTAAAGAAATCAAGATGGTTTACGATACTGGGGGCATGAAGTTAACTACAAATGTGCCAGTGCAGGAAGTCGATCGGCAGCGATTTGCTTTGAATGACGATGAAATTATGCAGTTGGCCAAGTGGGCTTGCATTATTGAAGATCACTATTCTCAGGTGCGGGAGATGCTCACACCGATGGATATTGAGTGGGCGAAAGATGGCCGGACTGGGGAGCTATTTATTGTGCAGGCTCGCCCAGAAACTGTGCAGTCCCAGAAAACTCAAACTGTCTTGCGTAGTTATCATTTAACAGGTAGCCAAAGACCGGCTCCGATCGCTAATGGTCGAGCAGTAGGCGCGCTGATTGGCAGTGGGGTAGCGAGAGTAATTGTAGATGTACAGCAAATTGAGTTGTTTCAAGCCGGTGATGTGTTGGTAACTAGTCGCACCGATCCAGACTGGGAACCAATCATGAAAAAAGCCAGTGCGATCGTGACTAACCAAGGTGGTCGGACTTGTCATGCGGCAATTATTGCGCGGGAGCTAGGTATTCCGGCGATCGTGGGTTGTGATGAAGCTACTGAAGCCATTCGATCGGGGCAGGCCGTGACGGTTTGCTGTGCGGAGGGAGAGGAAGGCCGTGTGTATCCGGGGATGCTACCGTTTGAGATTAAGGAGGTGGAATTAGATCAAGTACCCCGCACTCGCACCCAGGTCATGATGAATTTGGGGAATCCGCAGGAGGCGTTTAGTTTGGCGGCGATTCCGAATGATGGGGTGGGGTTGACGCGGATGGAGTTTATTATTGCCAACCATATTCAGGCGCATCCGTTGGCGCTGTTGAATTTCGATAAGTTAGAAGATCAGGTGGCGAAGGCCAAAATTGAGAAGTTGACGGCGCAGTACGCAAATAAATCGGACTTTTTTGTCGATCGATTGGCTTATGGAATAGCGACAATTGCGGCGGCTTTTTATCCGAAGCCGGTGATTGTGCGACTGTCAGATTTTAAGAGTAATGAGTATGCCAATTTGCTGGGAGGTCGGCAGTTTGAGCCGATCGAAGAGAACCCGATGATTGGGTGGCGGGGGGCTTCGCGCTACTATGACGATCGCTATCGGGATGGATTTGCTTTGGAATGCAAGGCGATGAAGCGGGTGCGGGATGAGATGGGGCTGACTAATGTAATTTTGATGGTGCCGTTTTGTCGGACTCCAGATGAGGGACGGTTGGCGATTGCAGAGATGGCTAAGAGTGGGTTGGTGCAGGGGGTTAATGGGTTACAGGTATATGTGATGTGTGAGTTGCCCAGTAATGTTATTTTGGCGGAGGAGTTTGCTCAGGTGTTTGATGGGTTTTCGATCGGCTCGAATGATTTGACTCAGTTAACTTTGGGTCTCGATCGAGATTCGTCGCTGGTGGCACATTTGTTTGATGAACGCAGTCCAGCGGTGCGTAAGCTAATTCAGATGGCGATCGGGGTGGCGAAGCAGCAGGGACGCAAGATTGGGATTTGTGGGCAGGCTCCCAGCGATTATCCTGAGTTTGCGCGGTTTTTGGTGGAGGAGGGCATCGATTCGATGAGTCTGAATCCTGATTCGGTGCTAAAAACTTTGTTGGAAATTGCCCAGGTAGAGGCCGCTGAATCGAAGCTATCTTAGAACCCAATTACTAAAGATGCCCCCTAGAATCGTTTTTGTCGGCTTTACCTGCATACATTTCCTTACAACAATTGATTAAGGCAGCGTCTAGCACTTCATCGCGCAACGGCTCACCCATATCGGTAAATTCCTCACGATCGGTGAAATGATCCATGTAGAATCCCCAAATATCAGCGAGTTTTGGTTCCTGTCGGAGTTTCTGTTTGAGCTTTTGAAGGAGATTGATATTCATAACCTTGGGTGAGATATGGTAGTTAGCAATACTATCAAATTACTAGAGAGGAGTGGCGATCGCAACTATGGCAGTGCATAAAATCCGATATGATTAGAAACTGGACGCTCGTTCATCGGTAGCTTTGCCCGCATCGGCGCATTTAAAACCCTAGCACCATTATTAGTAGCCATTACCAAAGTAGTTGAACCACCACCATCCAAATTGATTGCTTTATCCACCCCCAGTTTAGCAATTATTGCAGCTAATTCCACCTTGGTCAGTCCTTCGCTATAAAGCGGTTGTTTGCCATCAACAATAATCAGCCATAGTTTTTCACCTTTTTTATCTACAGCCACAGCCACCCGCGAATAGGGTTTATCATCATTGGCTTCAAAGATGTTATCCACTGATTTGCCATTAGTAACCAACATTTCCCGACCGGCTACAGCGTTCAGGGTGTCTGGAGGGCAGGCTTGCCGCACCACAATTTTGGCAATGTTATTGCCAGAAATACATAGAGATGGCCAGTCTGCTTCAGATGGGGAATATCGATCGCCATTGGAAATCACCTCCCCGATCGGATCAGTTTTTTCGCCAGTGCGAGGGGAGTAATCCCAAGGACTTCTTTCATAAAAAGGATGAAAATAGCTAGCATTAACTGCCAGTTGCAGCTTGAATTCCTGTAGAAATTCTGAGGTGGTGCGTGCTCCGATTTTGGGGGTAACAAGTGCTTTGATTCCCGCTTTCGTCAAGTCGATCGTCACAATGTGAATCATGGCCAACCGAGGATCTGAGATGGCATCCCGCCGGTAGACAATTCCAGGGAAAAGGGTTTGGGTGCTGTCTGCGCGCGGTGGTCGGAGAAAATATAATCTACCATAAGCCACCAGGGGGAATAGCAGCAAGAATGTTACAGCAGCTACAAAAAAAAGTTTTTTCATGATTTCAAGTAAAATAATTGGTATTATCAATGGATTCAAGAAAATAATTGACTGCTATAATGTTCACAGCTATTCTAGCTCATAATATCAAAATTCGTGGTATTGCAGATTTCAACTTGCCAGTATTTGTTGCTTTCAAGGCTACCAACTATTAGAAACCATCATTAGTGTAAGTGAGTCTGGCTATGAAGAAAAAGAGAAAACAGGTTGCTATCTTGCTATTTGTTTGTGCCGTAGTATTTTTATCATTCCCAGCAGCTAGCTACTTGGTGTTTGGTATGGTTGGTCGGGTGCCAGAAGAATCTGGTTGGTCTGGGACAGTTGCTTCATTCGCTGGCTTGGTACTTTCCACCGTAACATTAGGTGCTAGTATGCTGCATCCCAGAAAATCTTTGATATCAAGAATCATGATCGCTATCTCTGCTGCTTTGTCTGGCTCCTGGCTGGGCTTTTATTATGGTGACATGATTTCTGGTTTTAAAACCCAACCACTTGCGCTAATTATTGCGGCGCTCTCAGCTTTATTAATGGCAGTTATAGGATTTTACTGGCAACTCAGATTAGTTACTGTCACAATCATGCTATTAGGCATCATTGCAGCCTATGGCCTAGCTTTTATGTGTTCAACAGCCGCATTTACTTTCTTAAGTACTAGCCATTTCCTGGAAGGTAATCTCTGGGGAGGTTGCTCTTTGATAGTAATTGGTTCGATCATCTTTTTGATTTCTTTGCTGACCAAAGAAATCCAGAGAGAATTATCATAGGAATTTATAATCAGAAGCTATTCGCTGCAAAAGACCTACTCAGTAGCCCGACTCTGCCACTAATTACTTTTTTTATTGACCTTTATCTCGGCTCAGTAGTAAGGGAATTGTAGTTAACCTGAAAGTAAAAATCCGTAATGATCGCTTTAATATCACTATCGTCTCAATTAACAATTAATCCATAAAGCAGAAAAAATGCCAAAACTCTCAGATAGTTAGTTTGACACCAAATTTAGGGCAGTCAATCGTGTTAAATTATTCAACTGTTGGACACACCTCAACCCAGCCCTAAGAACATCTATGACTGCTCAAACCTCCAAAATTATCTACACCCTTACCGACGAAGCTCCGGCGCTAGCTACCTACTCCTTCCTGCCGATCGTCCAGGCATTTGCCCAGGCAGCTAAGGTATTGATCGAAACCAGCGATATCTCCCTGGCTGGGCGGATCATCGCCAACTTTCCAGAAGGTTTGACAGCAGAGCAACAGCAACCCGATGCCTTGGCGCTCTTAGGTGAACTTGCCAAGACCCCAGCAGCTAATATTATCAAACTGCCCAACATCAGCGCCTCTTTGCCCCAACTCACAGCCGCAATTCAAGAATTACAGGGGCAGGGCTACAACATTCCCGATTATCCAGCAGAACCAAAGGATGAAGCTGAGCAGGTAATCAAACTAAGATATGCCAAGATTCTGGGTAGTGCAGTGAACCCAGTGTTGCGAGAAGGAAACTCCGATCGACGAGTAGCCGCAGCCGTCAAACAATACGCCCAAAAGAACCCCCACCGAGTTGGTGCCTGGACAAAAGATTCCAAATCTCACGTTGCCCACATGGACAGTGGTGATTTCTATGGCAGTGAGCAATCCAAGGTAGTCACCGAGGCCGGGACAGTTAAAATCGAACTTGTAGCTGCTGACGGTGTCGTAACGGTGTTGAAAGAGCAGACAGCAGTGACTGCGGGGGAAATTATTGATGCAACGGTAATGAGTGTTGCTGCGTTGCGGGCTTTCTATGAGAAAGAAATTAAGGCCGCTAAGGATGAAGATATTTTGCTGTCGCTGCATGTGAAAGCGACCATGATGAAAGTCTCTGACCCGATTTTATTTGGTCACGCGGTCATGGTTTATTACCAAGAGGTGTTTAGCAAATATGCTGAGACCTTTGCCCAACTGGGTGTGAATCCCAAGAATGGCATGGGTGATGTGTATGCCAAAATTCAATCTTTACCAACCGCAGAAAGAGAGGCGATCGAAGCTGATATCCAAGCAACTTACACCAAACAGCCGCGACTAGCGATGGTTAATTCCGATAAAGGAATTACTAATCTGCATGTACCCAGCGATGTAATTATCGATGCCTCCATGGCAGCAGCAATCAGGACTTCAGGCAAAATGTGGGGAGCCGATGGACAGGCTCATGATACCAAGGCAATGATTCCCGATCGCTGTTACGCTACTATTTACCAAGAATGTATTAAGTTCTGCCAAGAAAATGGCGCTTTTGATGTAACTACAATGGGTAATGTAGCCAATGTAGGCTTGATGGCACAGAAGGCTGAGGAATATGGTTCTCACGATAAGACTTTTGAAATTCCGCTGGATGGCACAGTAAGAGTGGTGAATAAGGCAGGGGAGATTTTGTTGGAACATCAAGTTGCCAAGGGTGATATTTGGCGGATGTGTCAGACCAGAGATTTACCGATTCAAGATTGGGTCAAGTTAGCAGTGAACCGGGCGAAAGCAACTGGTTGTCCGACGATTTTTTGGTTGGATGCCGATCGAGCGCATGATGCTAATCTAATTACCAAGGTCAATGAATATCTCAAAAATCATGACACTACAGATTTAGATATCCAAATTCTCTCGCCAGTGGTGGCGATGCGGTTTACCTGTGAGCAGATTAAAGCTGGTAAAAATGTGATTTCGGTGACGGGGAATGTGCTGCGAGATTATTTGACAGATTTATTTCCGATTTTGGAGTTGGGCACAAGTTCCAAGATGCTCTCGATCGTCCCTCTGTTGGCTGGTGGTGGTTTGTTTGAAACGGGGGCAGGTGGTTCGGCTCCTAAGCATGTGCAGCAGTTTGTCACAGAAGGCCATTTGCGTTGGGATTCTTTGGGTGAGTTTTTGGCTTTGGCAGTTTCATTGGAAGATGTGGGTCAAAAGACCAATAATGCGGATGCATTACTGTTGGCAACTACTCTAGATCAGGCTAGTGGTCAGTATTTAGATCAGGGGAAATCGCCTTCATCGAAAGTTCAGGAGTTAGATAATCGTGGTAGTCATTTCTATTTGGCGATGTATTGGGCACAGGCTTTGGCCACGCAAGACCAGAATTCGACTCTGAAAGCCAAGTTTGCGAAGTTAGCGCAGGCTTTGAGTAGTCAAGAAACAGCTATTATTACAGAGTTGAATGCAGCCCAAGGGCAAGCTGTAGATATTGGTGGTTACTACCATCCAGATCAGGCTAAGACCATTGCAGCAATGCGATCTAGTAAGATATTGAATAGTTTGATCGCTTCGCTGGAAACATAGGCAAATTGACTTATTTAAAAATGCTGCGCCTCCACAATACGACCGATGGTACTTTGCCCATGCATCTGGTTTAGCTTGGAACAATTATCAACAATCTACACATAGATAGCTCACAAATAAAATTGCCAATTTATCAAGGCTAAAAAGGTAGTACTTTGCGAACCTTTCTAAAAAGAGGCATCTAACACAAAAGACGACACTATCTTGCGAATAGCGACGTCTAACGTGCGAAAGTACAATAATGGCTCGACCCAGACTTGAACTGGGGACTGAAGGCTTATGAGTCCTATTTTTATTAGCTCACCGAAAGCTTTACAGAGATTTGCGCTAAATTTTATCCCATACAGAGATTTTGGAGTAAGTAATGGTATTGAAAAACTATTCTAGTCTGTTACCCAAAATGGTATCCTCTGGTTATGTATTTTCGGTTTTGATCGCGCTGTTGCAAGCAGTCTTTCGATCGAAATAGCCCTCGCCTTCACTGGTGGGGGCTGTTTTGATTATATGGGTAAGTGGCCATTCTTAATAACCTGTCGAAAAAAGGCTAAAATATCGACATATTTAATGTATACGTCGATTTGCTCGACATATCTGTACATGACCATTTTTTCCCCTGAACAGCCTTATAACGATCTGCCCTTATTGCCGCCACTCGCAGAGATTGAGACAAAAGTGGTGTTAAAAGCTTGTATTGAGGCGCGGGCGGCGGTGGCAGAGCTGAAACAGTGTGGAGGGTTGATCCCTAATCAATCAATGTTGATCAATACTATCCCGGTGCTGGAAGCTCAGGCCAGTTCTGAGATTGAGAACATTGTGACCACTGCCGATCGATTGTTTCAGTTAGCTAATGCACCAGATGCCAAGGTTGATGCGGCTTCTAAAGAAGCTTTGCGCTATGGCAAGGCTTTGTACTCAGGGTTTCAGTCACTTAGTACTCGCCCTTTGACTAAACAGACGGCGATCGAGGTATGTTCAACGATCAAAGGTGTGAATATGGAGATTCGGCGAGTACCTGGAACGACTTTGATGGAGGCTGTTAGCGGCAAAGTCATTTATACACCGCCGTCTGGAGAGCAAATTTTACAAGAAAAGCTGAATAATTGGGAAAAGTTCATTCATGAATCTACGGAATTCGATCCGTTGGTGCGGTTGGCGATTATGCACTATCAGTTTGAGGCAATTCATCCTTTTACTGATGGCAATGGCAGAACGGGGCGAATTCTCAACATTCTGTTTTTAGTTGATCAGGGCTTGTTAGATATTCCGGTGTTATATCTTAGCCGCTACATTATTCAACATAAGCAAGAATACTATCAGGGGCTAAATCGAATTACATCCCAGGGTGATTGGGAAACTTGGATTCTGTTTATGCTTGATGCTGTTCGGGAGACGGCACAATGGACGACTCAAAAGATGCAGGCGATCCGGCAGTTAATGGAGGTAACAGCGGAGTATGTCAAAGAAAATCGCCCCAAGGTTTATAACCGTGATTTGCTCGATCTAATTTTTATTCAGCCTTATTGTCGAATTGCGAATGTGGTGGATGCTGGGATTGCCTTCCGGCAGACTGCGGCTAGTTATCTTAAAGAACTTTGTGAGATTGGCGTGTTGGAAGAAACTAAGGTCGGGCGTGAAAAACTATTCATCCATCCTCGTTTCCTCCAACTGCTGACGGCGGAAAGTCATAGTGTTATTCCTTATTAAGAGGTGAACCTAATGGAACTCTTTGTATTTTTATTTCCAAGTCAAAGCTTCCCGAATCCTTGCAATGCACTGCTGCAAATGATTCTAGTGACCACAGCTTGTCTCTTTACTTCAGGCAATGATTTAGTTTTTTGATATTTCCAATAGGGTGGATATAGTTTGTCAATTAAAACTTGTCCCGTAAATCCACCATTCTTAATAATTTTAAATTCTCTTAGAGTTGCCAAATCACGGGTTGTTCTCACCATCTGATTGAATTCATGAATAGCTGTTTTAAGACACTCTTCGGTATCACGTCCAAACAGTTTCTCTAATTCGCACAGGATATATCTTTGGGCAGCATCAAGTTTATGATGCTGTTGCTCAGATTGACGGTCTTTTTCTTTCTTGTTAAATTCTCTTAGAGCTTGCATCACAGTCTTATTGTGGCTTTGGGGCAGTAATAGTGATGGAGTATCTGCTCCGGCTACAATTACAGATAGGATTTTTGCAACATCACAACTTACTATTTCACCATGCCGATCGAGTAGCAATAACTGTTGGTAGCTTTTGGCATTGGGATCGTTGATGTTGTTAGATTCGCAAAAAACAAATGTGCCTTGCTCCTGGGATTGCCTAGCTGTGCGGATACCATCGGGTAAGCTGGCTATTCGATCGAACTCTGCAGGGTCATTCTGGCGAAGTTGCCGTAGCATTTCTTCAGCATCAGTCAAATCTATTGGCGCGACTGTTTCTAGCAAAGAGAATAGATCTAGTTGTTTATCCTGTGCCTGGTCGTAGATGGCATACATCGATTCGGCATTGAGTTCTTCACTACTATCCAAAATGGCTGAATCTTCGCCAATGGTGTCATGAATTTCTTTGATTCTGATTTCGAGTATTCGTTTAAGACCTAAATTTTTCTCGATACCCAGTTCAGGAAGGAAGTTGTAGCCATAGATGGTTTCTTTCTCTGTCCCGATCCGATCGATGCGGCCAAAGCGTTGAATGAGCTTGACTGGGTTCCAGTGCAAGTCATAGTTGATGATCATGTCGCCATCTTGGAGGTTTAGACCTTCGGCGAGGATGTCGGTAGCGATTAGGGTGTTAAGCTCGGTTTCTCCTGATTTGAACTGATAGTGATCGTTGGCTCTGGGGGCAAATCTTTGGACTAAGCGCCCTTTGTCTTTGCCGTTATTGCTATGGATAACTTCAATATCTTGGCGATCATTATCGGCGGTGAGTTGATCGTATAGATATTGAGCTGTATCGGAGTACTGGGTAAAAATAATCTGTTTTTTGCCTTTGATCGCTGGTCTTTCTAACCATTCCTTGAGAGTTTGGAGCTTGGCATCTTCAGCCGGACCGATCGGGGAAACTAGTTGATGAATTCTTTGCAGGATATCAAGATCGTGGCTAATGTGCTTCCTAAGTTTGACTGCATCAAAGTCCTCGATACTGTATTTGTCAGATACAGGCCGTAAAGCTGCGATGATATCCAGTTCCTCACCAGCGGCTTCGTCGTCGTTGAGAATATCTTGAGCTTCTTTCCCGGCTGGAATTAAACCGGCCTCCAGCCCTTCTAAAAAGCGACTATGGGCTAGGATCATACGATCGATGGTTTGTTGGAAGGCATAGACACTAGATTCAAAGCGCTTGAATAATAGCACTCGAATTAAGCCCCGGAGGTTGCTTCCAGCTTTTTGCAGCCCTTGGTATGGTTCTTGTTTTTGCTTGGCTGGCAGAACATAGTTACCCAGTCCATAGCGGGCATAGCAAAGGGAATCGGTGAGAGTTTTGACCGACTTTTGCTTACTGGTTTTGCCTAGATGTTGACGAAGCTGTTGATATAAGCCGTTGTAGGTGTCTTCGATGCTGTATTCAATGGTTTCTAGCTGCCGTTTGGGGAAAAATTGCTGCTTACCGCCGACCATGATGTAGGCTTTGCGTTTACCAGCAAGATACTCTTGAAAATTGTGGGATATTGGTTGGTTAGTTTCAGAGTCATAGCCGTAAAAGCGCAAAATATGATTGCGGGTGCGGCGAATGAGAACATGAGAGAGCAGGTCGGGGAGGTTCCTTTCGCCTTTTTCGATGAGTTTAAAGTACTTTTTGAGATCGGGGGGATCGATCGGCAGTTTAGTACTATCATCTGGGTGAAATAGTTTGATTTGGTGATAGATATCCCAGGCGCTTTTGTTGCGCGGTGTGGCAGTCAAAAAACAGCAGCGGCGATCGCCAGCAGCTAGGTATTCTTGTAGAACTTTATATCTTTGGGTGCCATAGTTCCGTAGGTGATGGCTTTCATCAACTAATACAAAGTAACGATGCTTATATTTGTCGTCTTCTAATAATGTTCGCAATCCGCTTTCGCTGTCGCTTTTGAGCATTCCCATTGAGAGGACTCTGGCGTTGAGGTGATACTTTTCGTTGTATCTTTCCCACATGTCGATAAGTGGTGGTGGACAGATAATTAAGGCATGGGTGCGTTCGTGTTGCTCCATCCATTTGA
Source organism: Synechococcales cyanobacterium VAR_35_metabat_10 (assembly GCA_031418695.1). GTDB lineage: Bacteria > Cyanobacteriota > Cyanobacteriia > Cyanobacteriales > Chamaesiphonaceae > JAAFHZ01. The sequence continues at coordinate 3,352 of JANOXZ010000706.1, read as the reverse complement.
TGATGGCGGCTCCAATGAAGCTTTTGCCCAAACCCACCACGTCGGAGACAAAAGCGCCGCCGTAGTTTTGAATGTTTTGCACAGCATTTTGGACTGCTCTGGTTTGGAATTCGGCTAGCTGCTTGCTGATGTCGTTGGGGTCTACAACTATTTCTACCGGAGTTTCTGTTAGTCGATCGCGCACCAAATGACAGAGGGTTTTCATGTATACGTCGTAGGGTGTGGCGATGTTCATCACCCAGGACTGCTTCATTTCTTTCATCAAAATGGCATCAAAGTCTTCGGCTTCCTGCCAAAGTCGATCGAACCAGGTAGTGAGCTGTTGGTGGTTGTCGTTGCCGTGAATAAGGACGTTGAGTTCGGTGTTGCTTTCAAGTCCTGAGAGGGTCAGATTGGAGGAACCGACGATAGCGATGCCTTGTTCGCTGCGATCGCGTTTTTTGCCATTAGCATCAAATATTTCGCCATAGTCAAAGATGTAGGCTTTGGCGTGAAGGACTCCTTTGGTGTAAACCTTGACTTCTAGGCGTTTTTCTTCGATCATCTGCACGAGGTTTTTCACCAAGGTTTCAGATTCGTCGCTTTGCTCCATGAGTTCGAGGTTGGTGCGAAAGTCTTGGGAGGTGCTGCGGGGAATGGTAGCTTGTCTTTCTTCTTGGCTAGGATATTTTTGGGCATCGAGGCGATCTTCGATTAGTTCTAGTTGTTGGTAGCCTTGGGCGATTTGTTCGATCGTCTCTTTATTGGTGGTGTTGCCGATGAGGAGGCGCAGGTGTTGGATGTGGGGGAGTTTGTCGGCGATCGCGGTGAAGCCAGAGAGGAAGAAGTAACCAACTGCAAAGTGGGCGGCGGTGGAGGAATCGAGGTTGGTGCGGATCTGGTCGGCAAGTTTGTGATTGATGTTATCGATGATGTCGTTGGTGGGCATGGCTTGGCGGTGGGGTAATGTTGGCGTAGAATGTTCTGGTTGGTTATAATGAGGAGTATGAATGCCTACTGATGAACAAGCGCAGGCTTGTCTGCGACTGTGCCAAATGCTATCGAATGGTTTTCAACCGATTCATCTGTTTCGGTATGACCCAGAAAGGCAGACAGTTTATGTTTTGGCTGGTGTGACGGAAGGAATTGAAGTAATTGTCGATCCCAGTGGTATATGGAGGTTTGCAGGTGAATAAGCCAGATTTTAGCAAGATGACTAGAAAGCAGCTCAGAGCCTATGCTTTGGTTCATCGTGAGGATGATGCAGTTTTTACTGAGTTGATTAAGCGTGTTGAACGCAGTGGCACAAGCTACCCATGTCCGAAGACGGAGGAAGATTTCGAGGAAATGAAACGCATCCTCCACCGCAGGCTCTATGGTGATGATGCCATCTAGGTTTAGTTGAGATCGTAGTTATCTTCAAGTCCATACAGCTTGGCAACTCTAACATCGATCTCTTTTTCCCATGCCTCACAGCCAACACCTTTGGCATCAAGGCATTTTTGAACTAGTTTAGATATAGATTTTCGATCTAATTCACTAGCATTTGGAATAATTGCTTTCTGTAAGTATTTCCATATCAATTGATATCCACCTCGAATTTTAGTGCAGTGACGGCCAATTTCTTTCCAAAATGGTTTTGAATTCAAAACACCCAAGAGATAGAGATCGTCAAGTGGAATTGTCCATACAGAATTGTTAGGATAATAACTCTGTGTGTCATAGGTGAAACAAGGTTTAACCTGAAAAGTTTGATAGATGATCTTGGGATGATCAAATGCAGTAGAATACCGCAACTGAGGTTGTTGCAACTCATACCAAGCCTGATCAGTAGCTCTCTTTTCTAAACAGTCACGATATGGCTTGAGATAGTCAAGAACAGCATCTAGCCCTTTGATTTTTATTCCATGGTACATGTATAATAAATATCTTTGTTTGTCTTTGGTATGCCATTTCTCAATATCTTTGCCTGCAACTAATGGCTTGATGATCTCACTGCTTGCTGGATTTTTAAATATTAATTTATCACGAGTAACACCGTCTATAACAAATGCTTTGGTTAAACCAGATTTAATCCCATAGTAAATTTCTTTCCCAACATACTCACCGAGCGGGATTCCCCTCAACTGCATTTGTTGGATATTGTTAGTGGTAATATTATCTGACAGTATCCAATTTCCATCGCAAATCGCAGTATCAGGTAGTATAACTCCACTTTGCTTGATAATTTCCTTGACGTTTGGGAAAGGATGATTCAGCGACTTTACTTGAGTTAAAACACTTTTAAGACTACTTTGTAATTGATTGGAACAGACTAAAATCATCGGATAAGCAGCTACTTTTTTGAATACTGGAAGATCTCCAAAATCGGTAATGCTATGAACTTTGTAATTTTTCGCTATATGTTCACGAAGCTTTTCTCCATAACCCGCTCTCAACCATTTATTTGATGAGATAAAAGCTAATATTCCATTGATCTTAAGTAATTGCAAAGATCTACTATAGAAATAACAACATAAATCTGCTCTGCCTGTGTAAATTTCCTTGAAATTACTTTTGAGGACAGGTTTATTATCCTTGAACAAACCCATCTCTATATAAGGCGGATTAGCAACTTGAATATCAAACCCTCCAGCCGTCATCACCTCAGCAAAATTCACCGCCCAATCAAAGCCATTGACCTTGCTACTTCCATGCGTAATCAGTGATATCTGTTCTTTGACATTATCGATCGCCTTCTCTAAACTAGCTTTCTTCACTTGTCCATGAGCGGCCAAATATTCAGACTTCAGCCGCTGAAACTCTTTCACCCGATCATCGCGCAGCAAACCTTGACCCATCACAACTGGAGCAAGCAAACTATCGCCCACCTCCAACTTATATTTGAGATTTGGCAACGGCTGTGGCTTATCACCCTCAAAATCCACCGCCAAAGATAACCACAACCGCAGCCGCGCAATACTAACCGCAAATAACTCCTTATCCACCCCATAAAGATTATTCTCAATAATCTCCAATTTTCGGGCGTAAACACTATCTTGACCTAGCTTATCGCTCACAAACAAACAAGCCCGTAGCTCCAGCAACTCGTGCATCATCCCCAATAAATAAGCCCCACTACCACAAGCCGGATCGCAGACAGTCACAACCTTCAGCGCATTCAAAACAGCCTCTGGATCACTCAAGCCTTTGCTATCATGATCATCCACAAATCGATCGATCACCTCCCCATCATCAGCACACTTCGACTTCAAATAACCCTTCAAAGTCTCCCGGCACATAAAAGACACGATCGGCTTTGGAGTATAGTAACTTCCTGAACCATGCCGATCAGTCACCAGCTCCTCAAACACCTTCCCCAACATCTCTGGAT
>JANOXZ010000705.1:0-6062 GCA_031418695.1 Synechococcales cyanobacterium VAR_35_metabat_10 | reverse complement strand
CGTTATCGATCGCCGCACCGGTCATATCAGCACCAGTCATATCAACGTTTGTGAGGTTGGTGCCAAAAAAGCTTACGCCTTGCAGGTTTGCGCCTTTAAAGGTGCTGTTGCGCATGTTGCTTTGGTTAAATTGTGAACCCCGTAGGTCTTTGCCTGCAAAATCGGCAGCAATCAGGGTTTGTTTATCGTAGGCGTTCGCCCAGGCTGGGATTGGCATGGAGAGGAATAAGAAGATTCCTAGGCAAATTGTACAGACCAGGCGCTGGAAGCGAGTAAACATGGCGTTGAGGAAGAGATATAATTCACTAATTCTACCACTGGCCGGAAATTGATATTTACCAAGCTAACTTCGTGTTAAAAGAAAATGAAGCCTATTTTAACCATTGAGAATTTATGTGCCGCAGCAGCTCGGTTTGCGGCGATCGAATCTCTACACAACGAACCATCACTATATGAAGTGACAGACGGGAAAGCTGTTGGCACTTATCTGGAGCACAAATTCACCGCATATTTAGCTGAGAGTTACGCCTATGAGCCAGGTAATTCAGCTTTGGGAATTGATCTTCCAGCTCTCAATGTGGATATTAAGGTTACAAGCATTAAGCAGCTCTGGAGAGAGACGGCAATGCCGATGACCTGATGGCTTTTATCATGGAAAGGAATTTACCTGTTGATGAAATCGGTGCGAATCAACTAGCAATTACGATTTTGGAAACGCCACCAAATCAAGGGTATTTGACAATTTCTAATGCTTTACAATGGCGACTGCAATACAGTCGAGTAATTCAACAAGCTGACATCATTCCCGGAATAGTAAGGGCACAATAGATAATGGTAAAGTTAAGGGATAAATGGCAATTTGGTGATTTTCAAACTCCAGATAATTTAGCGATCGAGGTATGTAGAACACTAATTCGAAATCACAAAATATCACCACAAATTATTATTGAATCGAGCTGTGGCAAAGGTGCTTTTTTGCGGGCAGCAGTTAGTGAATTCAAGAATTCTCAAATACTGGGATTCGATATAAATGATGAATATGTTAAAGTAGCAATCTCTTCTATTACTAATTTTCCAAATATTGAAAATATTACCGTTCAACAAGCAGATTTTTTTGAGATGGATTGGAAAATGCTTATTTCTGATCTTTCAGGCCATATTCTAATTTTAGGTAATCCACCTTGGGTAACGAGTAGTGAGCTGAGTCTTCTCAACAGCCAAAATCTTCCAACAAAATCAAATTTTCAGCAAAGACGAGGGATTGAGGCTATTACCGGGTCAGGGAATTTTGATATTTCGGAATGGATGCTGTTACAGCATATTGAATGGTTGTCAAAAAAAGAAGGGACGATCGCACTCTTATGCAAATATGCTGTGGCACGTAAAGTGATTCGTCAAGTGAAACAAAAATCAGGTAATAGATTGGCTGGCTATATATATTTAATAGATGCCAAGACTCACTTTGGAGCAGCAGTAGAAGCTTGTCTTTTTATTTTATCAACTAATAATATTAACAGCATTGATTGTGAAGTCTATGATAGTCTTCAGTCTGCAAAATCTAGATATTCAATTGGAGAAAGAGATGGATTGATTTTGCATAATACGCTCAAGTATGAAAAATGGAAACATTTAGCTGGTCAAGATCTAAAGTACTTATGGCGTTCTGGAGTAAAACATGATTGTTCGAAGGTAATGGAGTTAGAGCGTATTCACAAAAACTTATTTCAGAATGGATTGGGGGAGCAATATGTTTTAGAAGAAGATTATTTATATCCGTTGCTAAAAAGTTCTGATATCGGCAATGGCAGAGTTAAGGAATGTCGCAAAATGGTTTTAATCACTCAACAAACAGTCGGTGAAAACACAGAAACCATTCGACAGAAGGCACCTAAAACTTGGCAGTATTTAATAGACCACGATGAATATCTTGGCAGTAGGAAAAGTGCTATTTACAAAAACAAGCCACTATATTCTATTTTTGGGATTGGGGCATATTCGTTTAAACGATGGAAAGTAGCTATCTCTGCGCTATATAAAAAACTGAGTTTTTCCTTGGTAAGTCCTTTGGCTGGTAAGGCCGTGATGTTTGACGATACGGTGAATTTTTTGTCTTTTGAGACAGAAGAGGAAGCTCAGTTAGTTTTTAAATTGGTGACTGCGGCTCCAGCATTAGATTTTTTAGATGCAATGATTTTTTGGGATGAAAAGAGACCAATCACGATCGAGCTGTTACGAAGGTTGTCCCTGAGGGCGGTAGCTCAGGAAATTGGGATGCTGACAGATTATCTGGATTGGGCTGAGGCTATCCAGATAAATAAAAGTGGACAATTGGAGTTAGGGCTGGCAGAAAAAGGCTTATCTTATAGGGCATAAAATTTTCACTTGTTGTCATTCAACCATTTTGCAAACTCATCTTGAGGATCTTCATCATCCATTTCATTGGGGTATTTGACAATTTCAGCAGCAGTCATCGGGATCGATACAGCAAAAGTTTCAGAGACCCAACGCTGAAATTCCAGATGTGGCTGCACCTTAAAATCGCTCTCATGGTTAGGAGGAAAAGCAAACTCCTCGCTCCAGCAAATTTCGTCATAGCCGATCGCCAGCAACCGCAAAAAATCCACTGGGTCTGTAGCCAAAACGCATACCAGGCAAGAACCTGAACCCGAACCAAGATGAACGATTTTTTGAGTACCCTGATCATCTAACCATAAAGCTGCCATAGAGCCATCATGACCAGTCCGGGCAAAGACACATAGACGATTCAAGACTTCCGCTCGGCTATGACCAAACCAATCCTCCAAACCCAGATGGCCATGAGCCGTAAACTCAATATCGGTGCCACCAGGACGGCCAGTTTCTGTCCAGCCTTCAATCTGCTCTTCTTCTGGAAACAAAAAACCAGTCCTCATCTCCTCTTCCTCGTTACCACCGGCCTCATCAGCGAAGCCATCATTATAGGTGCCTCGGGATTCAATCCAGTCATAGAGCGATCGAAGTGGCTCTGGAATCGTCATACCTAGTCGTAATTTCAGCTCTAATTGTTCGGCCAGCTTACCCATCGTGTCACCTGTTGATATTTCACTCATATTTTTCTGGCTCAAATTTACCACCATCAAGCGAGATGATTCTCTGCCCTCGCAAACTTTGAATAAGGCAGCGTTCCACGAACACCAGATTAGCTTATGATAATTGGGTGGTGAGTCATCTGAATTTCGGTAAAACATTCATAATCTAGCCAAAATTTTTGCTATGACCTACGCTGCTGCTTCGTCTTATAATGCCGCCTATCAAACCGTTGTGCCCGTCGATGTCTACCAAGAAGTGGTAGCAGACCTGCAAGAAGCCCAGTCGATGGTTCGCAGTCTGGAAGCCCAAAATCGAGAAATGTGGAAAGAAAACCAACAGCTTCAGCAAGAAATTAGTCGCTTTTTGGGTAGTGTCAATCAATTTCAGCGCGGCTCTGATGGCAGCGTCAATGTTCCATCTCAGCGAGTCGCCAGTGTTGCCCCGAACCAGCAACCAGTCGAAATCACCGATCGAGATGAAGTTGACAACGGTGAAACAAACATTTGGAATATCATAATCACCGTACTCTGTATTATTGCCGTAGGAGCTAGTGTCGGCTACTCGGCCTTCCGTCCTTCTAAATAGCCAAAATGTCCGAAAAACCTGCTACCAAAAATTCTGTTGATCTCACTGGTCTGCGTACTAGCCAAAATGCCATTGGCAACGCCGACTATCGGGAGATAGATATCAAAATGCTATCCCCAATGTTTCAGCATTTTGTTTCGGTGAAAGAGCAGTATCCCCACGCCCTGTTGTTATACCGCTGTGGGGATTTTTTCGAGACGTTTTTTCAGGATGCGGTAACAGTAGCACGGGAGCTAGAGCTGGTTTTGACCAGCAAAGAAGGCGGCAGAGAAGTAGGGCGGGTACCGATGACCGGCGTACCCCATCATTCTGTCGATCGATATTGCGCCTCCCTAGTAGAAAAAGGCTTCGCCGTCGCTCTCTGCGACCAAATGGAAGAAGCCAGTGCTGCTGTCGGTCTAGTCCGCCGGGAAGTGGTCAGAGTGCTGACTCCCGGCACAGTGATGGAAGAAGGGCTACTCACAGCCCGCCGTAATAATTTTTTGGTGGCGATCGTCCTCAGTGGCGACCATTGGGGCTTGGCCTATACCGATATTTCCACTGGCGAATTTGTGGCTACCCAGAGCTGTGACTTAGAGATTCTCAGCCAAGAGTTGCTACGGCTGCAACCAGCGGAGATCTTGTTACCAGTGGCTGCCCCAGATATTAATAGATTGCTACGAGCAGGGGAAAAAGACGATCGAGTCCCTGAACCCTTGCCCAATCAGTTTTGCTATGCACTGCGGACTCAGACGGCTTTTACGCTGTTGACGGCTCAAGAGAGTCTCTTAGATTACTTTAGGTTGAAGTCTTTAGAGGCGACCGGTTGTGACCAGATGCCTTTGGCAGTTAGGGCTGCTGGGGGTTTATTGGATTATTTGGCGGATACTCAACGGGGCAATCCGATCGATCTCCAACTCTTACGCTCTTATTCCCTCACTGATTATTTGGTGCTTGACTATCAATCCCGCCGGAATCTAGAGATTTTCCAGACCTCCCGAGATGGTCATTTGCGCGGTTCTTTGTTGTGGGCGCTCGATCGCACTGCCACAGCCATGGGTGGCCGTGCCCTCCGACGTTGGCTGTCTCAGCCGCTGTTGGATATTGGGCAGATTAAAATGCGCCAAGAGTCGATCGAAGAACTATATAAAAACACTTTTCTTCGTCAAGATCTGCAACAACTACTGAAGCAAATCTATGACCTGGAGCGTCTCACCGGTAAAGCGGCAGCGGGCAGAGTGAATGCCAGAGAGCTATTATCTCTCGCTGATTCCCTTTGTCGTCTACCAGAATTGGCAGAGCTAACCAAAGATGCCACTGCTCGTTTTTTACAGAATCTTCAGAAATACCCGATCGAACTAGTAGCCCTAGGTCAAAAAATCCAAAAAAGCATCGTAGAAAGTCCGCCAATCTTGTTGACTGAAGGTGGTTTGATTCGATCGAATATCAATGCCCAACTAGACGAACTACGCGCTGCCAGCGTAGATGACCATCAGTGGCTGGCCAACTTAGAAACCTTGGAACGAGAGCGCACTGGCATTAGCAATCTCAAGGTGGGATTCAACAAAACTTTTGGCTACTATCTCAGCATCACTCGCTCTAAAGCTGATTTGGTGCCCGATGACTATTTACGCAAACAAACATTAACTAACGAAGAACGCTATATTACCCCAGAACTTAAAGAACGCGAAGCCCGCATTTTAAATGCCAAAGAAGATGTCGGCAAACTAGAACACGATATTTTCAATGAACTGCGCACCGAAGTTTCGGAACACGCCGCCCAAATTCGCATAGTTGCCCAGCGAGTAGCTGCTGTCGATGTGCTCTGTGGTTTGGCCGAGGTGGCAGTACAGCAAGGCTATTGCTGCCCTGAAATGTCTAATGAGCGCCAGATCGAAATAGTAAACGGTCGCCACCCTGTAGTAGAACAAACACTACCAGCGGGTTTCTTTGTCCCCAACGGCACCGATTTAGCCGGAGCCAGTGGTACAGATCTAGTGGTATTAACGGGGCCAAATGCTAGTGGTAAAAGTTGTTATTTACGTCAAATTGGCTTGATTCAATTAATGGCACAGGTAGGTAGCTATGTGCCTGCCCGCAGTGCCAAACTGGGAATCTGCGATCGCATTTTCACCCGTGTCGGAGCCGTAGATGACTTAGCCACCGGGCAATCTACGTTCATGGTAGAAATGAATGAGACAGCGAATATCTTGAATCATGCCACACCAAAATCTTTGGTATTACTTGACGAGATTGGTCGCGGGACTTCTACGTTCGACGGCTTAAGCTTGGCTTGGGCTGTAGCCAAACAACTGCTAGAAAAAAATAAGAGTTTTACTTTGTTTGCCACCCATTATTTTGAGCTGACACGTATCGTGGATGAATTTAAACACGCCGCCAACGTGCATTTAGATGCCGTGGAACATGCC
>JANOXZ010000704.1:0-3468 GCA_031418695.1 Synechococcales cyanobacterium VAR_35_metabat_10 | reverse complement strand
ATAAGCCAGGAGCTAACTTTACCAACATGCTCAATGAATCCTCGGTCAACCACAAGACCACGGGCATCTGGCAACGCCCGCTTAACTCACCTTGATCGGCCTCTAAACTTGCCAACAGCTTTGCCAAATTGTCTACATCTTCTAGCCCATACACCATCAAAGCCCGCTGTTTTTGATGAGCGGTGGCATTGGCCAAGGGCTGCCACAGATTATTGGGACTGCGAGGTAAAGTTAACTCTTGAATTTGCACCGGACATGTCACCTTAATCTGCTGAGCCAGACGATGACGCAGAGCTGTATAGTTACAGCGCACCAACATCAAAGCAAAACGCCCTTGAGAAACAGTGATCGATCGAGCAAGGGTGGCTAGGGCTTTTTGATTTAGTTCATCAACATTGTCTGAGGTGGTGAGCGAAGTCATGTGGTGATGATATCCCGATATGAGGTTAGTTAAATCAGAGCTGTTTTAGTCAAGATCGTTCACCATATTGTTCAATTGGGCTTATCCATGGTGATTTCGTTGCGTTCTGGGTCGCCCAAGTAAGGAGGATTCATGTTGTGACGGGCAATTCCCCAAGGTGAAACAGTTGGCTGTCCCCAATTGGTTTGTAAAGTTTGTAATAGTCGATCTTGTTGTTGGCGCAACTGCGGAATTTGGGTACCACGGTTGATAATTGTAAACCATACTAACCCCCGATCGCGGGTTGGCAAGGCACCCGTTAAAGCACTCACTTCATTTAAGGTTCCAGTCTTAACCGTGGTGCCAACGGGCATTTTTCGATCTAACATACTGCCTTTAGAATCGGTGCCAGATGCCGGAAACAGGTCGGCAACAGTAAGGTTTTGGGGTCTGGCCAAACGGTGAATAGCCCGAAAAATTTGACTGACTGCATAGGGAGCGATCTGGTTCTGTACTCCAAGCCCAGAGCCATTTATAAGCTGGATTTCACTAGGCGTAAATTCGGCGGCATTAGCGGTGATCTGCATCACTTTCTCATGTCCACCCACGCTGTCTGCCAGCATTTGAGCGATCTCATTATTACTGTAAATATTCATTTCGCGAATAATGTCTGGTAATGATAGCGATCGATGTTTAATAATCACCTCAGCATTTTGAGGCAGGTCTGGTGTCACCAAAACATCACCGACAACTTTCACCTGAAACTTACCAAAATTGCCTAGTTTGGCAGTTTGAGCTTGAATTACATTGACATCTTTGAGCTGTCCAGCAGTTAGACTCTGAGCTAAGGTAGCACCACTCAGCCCTTGTTTGAGCAATTCTCCCGCTTTTTGGGGATCGCGTTGATAGTTCATGGCAAAGTTACCGACAATTTGCAGGTTGCCACTAACTTGTTTGATTCCCATTTTGTTAAGAGTATGAGCCAGAGCTTGAGCATCTTCCCACACAAATAAAGGATCACCAGCTCCCTCAATTACTAAATCGCCAACCAGAGTGTCGCCCTGAATTTTGCTGCCCGGTAGTTTGGCAATCTTGGTATCAAATCTCTTATCGAAACCCCAGGTTTTTAAAGCTGCAAGGGTGGTTGCGCTTTTGGTGAGGGAAGCCGCAGGCAGCGGAACACTCGCTTGCTGATTAACTAATGGCACACTATCTGTCTGGAGCCAAATACCTTGCTGCGCCGGGTTTAGACCCATGGCTTTGAGGCTAATTAAGTATTGATCGATCGCTGTTTGCAGAGGCAGATCGGCAGCCAGTGGAGGATTCAGTAAGGGTAAACCCTGCCAAGTACTGACGATCGGCACCGGATCGTATTTAGCGGGCAAAATTTTGTTAGTTTGCAGCCATTCGTTAGCAACACCAGAAGCAAGCAGATCAAACATGGTAGAAAAAGCAGATTGTTGCCCAATATCTTAACTGAATTTTTTAGTATAAAATGCCGTGGAGGGAAACAATAGGAGTACCTCGAAGGAAGATCTAGATATCCTTAACAGGACTCAGATGCTTACACCATACCACTTGAGGTTGGTGTAGGATCGTCACGGATTAATCGATTCGATCGACCACTCATTTCCCAGTAAACAATAGCGCGATCGAGATTGCGGATTACCTCGCAGCTCTAATCGATCAACCATCACCGGACTGAGCAACAGCAAGCAAAAGTCTGCCGCTGGTTCCAGCGTTAGCTCATGCTCACTAAAATCTTCCGTCGTCCTCATTGCTCCTGGCAACGGCCAATAAAACTGTACTTTGCCAGTATCTGACATCTGTTCCCAAGCAGCTTGACGCTCTGGTTGACAATCGGTGCTGTGAGCATCAATGAGTTGTAATTTCCCGGCAATCCGAAACTGCTCACGGGTCTTCGCAAAATACCAGCAGACCTCTGCCCAAGGATTATTGGCAATCTCTTCAGCCTTGCTGGTGCCAGCAGAATCCCGTAGAGCCGATCGACCGTCGGTCACAAATTGTAGTTGACTTTCTGGATCGCGCCAGCCTCGAAAAACCACCGTGCGATTAGCCGGTCGGCCACGGTGGTCAACGGTGGCTAATTGTAAGTAGCGAGAGGCCGGGAGACTGCGGTTGCGATGAAGTGCGCCAGAGATAATTGATCGCCAAGGGGGTAAAGGCATAACTACGCAAAGATCTCAGCAAAAAAGTCGATTGATTCCTTTAAAGCCACGATAAACTGATCGATCTCAGCTTTGGTGTTATAGAAATACAAGCTAGCTCTAGCTGTAGACTGTGCTTTCAGTTCCCGATGTAGTGGCTGAGTGCAGTGGTGGCCTGCTCGAATCGCAATTCCTGATTGATCCAACATAGTGGATAAATCATGGGGATGCACTTCGCCTGCGGTGAAAGCAGCCAAAGCTGCCCGGTGAGACGTAGGGCCATAGGTTCTGATCTGGGGAATCTTGGCTAACTGTTGATATAGATAAACCGATAGCTCTTGCTCATAGGCATGAATTTCTGCCATCCCAATATTAGTGAGATAATCGATCGCTGCTCCTAAAGCAATTGCTTCGCCGATCGAAGGCGTACCAGCCTCAAATTTATGAGGCAAATCGGCGTAAGTAGAATGATCAAAAAACACATCGGCAATCATTTCACCACCACCTAAAAATGGCTGCATCGATCGCATTACTTCCAATTTGCCGTAAAGAAAACCAATCCCGGTCGGCGCACACATTTTGTGACCAGAGGCCACCAACCAATCACAATCCATATCTTGCACATCCAGCGGCATGTGTGGCGCACTCTGGCAGGCATCGATTAAGACTTTGGCACCCTGAGCATGGGCGAGTGCGATGATTTCTTTAACCGGGGCAACGCTGCCCAGAGTATTGGAAACATGGACTACCGAAACCAGCTTGGTTTTGGCAGAGAGCAGAGATTTGTAGTGTTCCAAATCAAAGTCTTCATTGGCTGATAGATCAACGAACTTTAAGACCGCGCCAGTTTTTTGGGCAACGAGTTGCCAAGGCACCAAGTTACTATGGTGCTCCATCTTG
>JANOXZ010000703.1:0-7689 GCA_031418695.1 Synechococcales cyanobacterium VAR_35_metabat_10 | reverse complement strand
AATTTGGAGTTTTTACCAATTCCATCGACTTACTACAGTAATTTGCGAGATCGATTTTCCGGCGGGGACGCTACGCGATTGCAAGCAATTAACAACTTCCCTTTACTTCCACAGGAATGGCAAGAGCTAGAAAAGTCAGCGGTTTTGTTGGATTGGCCAACAGATGCCACAGCAGAATTGCTATTACAGATTTTCACTCAGCCGATCTTTGCTCAACCTACGTTCTTTTTTGAAATCATTGAACGTCGGGGACAAGCTCAGGGCTTTGGTGAAGGGAATTTCTTGGCATTGTTTGAGGCGATCGAACAAGAAGAAAATAATAAAAGCCTCAATTAGTCCAAACATTAGACCAAGCTTGACCACCAGTTTCTAGTCCAGCCAAAGAGCTACTGGCTGAGACAATAACTTTACCCGATCGATCCCTCAAAACCAAACTCAGTAACCCATGAGTGGTATCCCGACAGCGATAAACTAAGCCCTGATCGGTAGGTACTTGCACCATGGTTCCGACCAAATCGGTGCTGCCAGTTAACTCCACTTGGTAAAAGTAGTTATCGGCCTGCATCTGCCATTTCCCCCAAGGATCAATTTGCCAATGAACCTGGGCATTCCAGGGCACAAACTCATAGAATTCTCCTTGATAATGGACTCCAATCATGGCCACTTCTTCCATCCAAGTCAAAACCTGCCTTCGTCCACCCCCAGCCGTGAGAGCTAAATCGGGTTCTCCGTCGAAATAATTACAATTGATCCAAAACCATTTTTGCGGAAAAGAACGACCCCAGTTTTTTTCGCTATAAGCCGGGGCATCGGTGAATTCATAGCGATTCCCTTGCCATTCAATCCAACCAGTTGCTAAGCCATGTGCCATCAGCACTTGCCAGCCCGGTTCAAAGATGGGCAAAAATGACAATAAGCCCCCAGTAGGTTGCTGGAACCATTGGGGATTGCCCCAACTGTAAATAGGCTGGATTTGATAACACCAGCGACAGTCTGGCTGTCCAGGAATCTTGAGAATACCTTGGTTGATGGTATCAGTGGCTTGATAGCCTGCGGTGATGTGTTGATTGAAATCTTCGATCGACATCAATTGTGGACGACTAACCAAATCATGTTCACCCCAATGCCCTAAACCTAAATTATCTCTTCTTGCCCAAAAACCATCAATACCCAGAAAAACTTGATAGCCATATTGCTCCCCTGCCCCTAAGATCTGCGCTGTACCAGCACTAGCTGCTCCACCACTGGGATTTTCAATCGAATACATAAAAGCGAAAGATTCTTTGACTTCGGGTATCGTTACGCGGTAATACCAACCCTCAAAGAAATTTTGACTATAGCCATCCCAATGATAACCACTATGGGGAGTTTGTAATGCTTGATTAAACATGTTTTACCTAGATTGGAATAAAGCAAGCTAACGGAAATAGTAAATATTCTAGGAAAAATAGTTTCCAAATAAATTGATAGAAGCTGGCGATCGCCTGTTGGTCTTCTAAATCTACATCTTGACTTCGCCACCAAAGTAAGCCCAGCAATACGCCATGAAAACCCACTAGGAAGGCGGTGTTAACTGCTGGTAATAGCCAGATTCCTGCGGCCATCATGCTGAGATAGGCGATCGAAATGACTCCACGAGTAATATTTAAAACTGCTGGTTTGCCCCAGCTAATAGTAAAGGTTTGAATTTGGAACTTTTGATCGCCTGCCATGTCTGGTACGTCTTTGAAGATGGCGATCGCGATGGTGAATACTAAAATAAATAGGGTAATAATCCAGGCGATCGGGGGAAATGATAGTGTTTGGGTGAGGGATTGGTTGAAGTAGGTAAAAAGTCCGATATTAACTACAAATCCACGTACAGCTAGGATGCAGAAGGCGGCCATGAGGGAGAAGCGTTTGAGTCTAATTGGTGGTGCGGAGTAGGCAGTGCCTAAGATGATGCTAATGATGACGGTAGCTAGGAGCCAAGGGCTACAGATGGCGGCGATCGCTATTGCTAGAATGCCAGTGATGCCAATGATCCATTTTCCTTGCTGAACTGAGAATGCGCCGCTGGCTAGGGGGAGGTGGGGTTTGTTGACTCGATCAATTTCGATATCATAGAGTTGGTTTAGTCCGACGATGTAGATGTTGCCGCAAATGCAGGCCAGCCAAGCTGCGAGGATTAACTGGAGGTGGTTTGCGGAGAATATGGTGTTTGCTGGAATGTTGTTGGTGGCCATAGCTTCGCTTGCAACAGAAGTGATCGCGATGAGGTAGAGGGCGACTACGCTGAGGGTGGTGCCGATAATGGTATGGGGACGGGAGAATTGCCAGAGGTTGGATAGAAATGACATGTGAGAATGCTCCTTTGGCTGGTCAAACTGTCTTTAGCTTAAGTCAAAGTTGTTGTTTTTTGGGTTTTCTGGTTAGGAACCTGTTGTTGATCTGGGGGTTCCACCCCCCCTACAGATGGACAGTCCCTAAGAGATCATTGCCACTCCTGCAATCGATCGAGCCAATGCTGCAATGCTTTAGTGATCTGTTCCCGGCGTTTTTCAAAATTGGCCGCCAAGAAAATAATCAACATCCCCGCAAACAGACCGATCGCCCATTTAGTTACCGGTCGCTCAGTGATTAAAATTACGAGCTGATAGAAATTGCTCAGCAAAAACGTAATCGTACCTACATAGAACCAAGCCCTAACCCGCCAGACCAAACCCGCCACCCCGATCGCTAACCCCAAACTTATGGGCACCCAAGGCTAGGTTGCAACATGCCAAATCAACGCTGTCACAGCAATCACCCCAACACCGGTCAGACGTCCATAGTGACGATTTTGGCGAGACCTTTGCCAAGCCGGATCCCATTGGACTGCTGCCAAAATCGATAGCCCAACCATCACCGCATACCAAATTGGACTAGTGAGGCTATATTGCCACAGCAAGCGCATTCCCGCCCAGTTGACAAACACCAAGCTAAGATAAGCCCAACCAAACTGTTTTTGTCTTCTGGCTACTCCTGCATAGAAAGTGGCCAAAATTGCTAGGTTTAACAGCGAAATATAATCCCACTCAAAGATCACCCGCGATAACGGGAGAACCAGAGCCACAATCCGCCAAGGCCGATCGCGCCAGCCCCATGAACCCCAAGGAGCCAGCATCAGCATCAAACCAATCAGGCAAGTTATCAAAATCAAATTGGAATCTACAATACCCAAACCTTGGAAAATCGATCGAGCATAGACCCCTACTCCCATTAATTCGGCCAAGCCCAAATAGACCCACCAATCACCATTGTCTCTTCTATCGCGTCCTTGAATTAAGGCATAGATTCCCAACAAGCCACTGGTGAATAAATGCAGGATAGTGAAATGGGGCAGCGGAATTGGTGGGGTGACAGCCGCCGCAATTTTCCAGGTGCTAGCGATCGCCCAATGGGCATGAGCGACATTTTTCAAACTATCGAGGGACAGATCCCAAAAGTCTGTTGCACCCTTACGAGATTTCAGCCAGACAGTCGATCGATAGATCAGCGCCAGTATTGCTGTTACTAAACCATAGATAGTCAGGGCATCGGCAATGTTACCACCGGGAGGTGCTTGGAGTATTTGGTAAGTAACTAATTCATAGCAACCGATGGTTACTAACGATAAACCGGCATAGGCTGGTAGTTTGAAGCTATAGCTGCGGCTGTTTAGCACCAAGATTGCACCAATGCCGATTGATAGTAAACCACTGTAGTTATAGAAAAATGGCAATCGTAATAACAGACCCCAGACTGCTAACAAGCTGGGCAAAGCCTCGCTATTTATCACGGGCATTAAGCTGGCTGCCGTTGCTGATTGACTAACAAATTTTGGTTGGCCAAAGGTTTGCCAGCAATATACACAGAAAGCTAAGAATACATTGCCGATCGCTAATATCCAAGTGTTGCCGCCCAGTAAATGGATGCCAGCACCCAAGATAATTTGGCTAGTAATTAAAGCAGCAATAAACCATATTGTCGGAATCCATGCAGAACGCCACTTTTGACGATTAGCCATCGCCCAGAGCAATATGATAGTGGCGAGGAACAGGCTAAAATTTAGGCTGCTGAACCAGCGGGGCGAACCAATAGCCTGAAGAGCTTGGGAGACATTTATTCCAAAATGGAATTGTAGATTGGTATAAGCATAGTTAACAACACCAGTTACCACAACTATGGCAGCAATGATGCTTGCCCAAGCGTCTCCCGCTTTGGCATAAATGGCTGGTGGAGAGATATTTTGACGCTGTAATCTTTTGCTAATTAACCATAACCCGGCACTAGCTACCGCAGCAACAACTAGCCATTGGGGATCAGCAATGCGACCTTGTAAAAGATTGGCTCCTAAACCCAAGCCCAATCCGATATGGATCATACCTACGGCTACGGCTTGTTGGGTAATGGTGAGTCGGCGCTGTTGGAATGCTTTATCTTCAGCTAGTTGCTCAGAAGCTGCTGGATCTAATGGCTCCCGTGCCATTTTCCACATGATCGGGCAAATCATGGCGATCGATGCAGCCAAAAGGATCGATCGCCAGTTGGTATCATTGCCTGTCAATAAAATCGAGCCAGCCATACTACCGATCGCCCACCAATTTGCCTGCTTTTGAGCATTGTGTTGCCAGACCGGGCTAGTGGATTCTTGGCGAGAACGAATCGCTACATAGGTAAAAGCGGCAGGGACTATTATTAACCACAGCGGCCAAATGAAGTGAGCCGAAGCCAAAGTCAACAAACAGCCCACGTAAGACAATCCTGCTAAGATTCGGCCATAATCCCAGGCGCTATGCTGCCAAGCATCTTTTTCTGGGGTGGCTTTACGGGTAGAAAATAGTAGTTCGATCGCAGCCAAAATCATTGAAACTAAACTACCAACCGCTAGCACGAACAAAGCATTGCCACTAAAGGTATCTGTGAATGTAATGAAACGCTGTCCGATCGATCGACACCAATCCCAACGATAATTTATCAGCGCGAAAACTGTCAGCAAACCGCCTAAATGAGTGAGATAAACATAGCTTCTACGGATCGGTGAACGACGATGAGTTAAATGCACCAAGATCGCTGTAGAAGCCACTAAATCAATCAATAGACCAAGGGGATTAGCGCCTGTGCTAAAAGTCATCAACAACCCAGTCCCCATTATTAACCCTTCACCCGTGCGCGCTAGAGAATCCTCTCCCTTCCGCCAAAACCAGGCTGTTAGCCACACCCACAAGAGTAAGTAAGGGAAAACCAGCAGTCCACCGGCAAAGAAGTAGTTCTCGCCAAAAAATTGTTTAATCCAAGGCAATACCATGGCCAGTAAAGCACCAGTAGAAATAAAGCGCCATAGAAAACTACTCAAAAAATAAGCTTGTAGTCCTACTACAAACAACCAAACCAAATCTGGATTGCGATGATCGCGCTGTAGTCTTTGCCAGATCCAAATCAACGCCAAACCGCTGACAGCTACTGATTGCCAGGGACTAGTTTGCAATTCTCCCAGTCCTAATAACCAACCCAATGCTAATAAACCTGCACCCAAACGGTGATATAGAGTAATTAATCCGCCGAGAGTCTTTTGGTGTTTGTTGATCTGGGGGCTGGGGTGTTTGAGAGCGATCGCCTCCACTCGCTGGAGTTTTTTCTGATATTGAATTCCCCATTGGGCAAACAGCCAACCTACGATGCCGATCGCCAGACTAAAGCTAGTAACTGGTAAATGGACAACAAAGAAGCCGCGTAAGATCAGCATTCCCAGCCCAAAAATAGCCAATGCACCTTTCTCGACTTGACGAGTTTTTTGCAGGATGATGGCAACCCCGATCGAACCAATATAAATACTAATGGCTGCCCAATGGGGAATCTGCCAGCCCAGTTGTAAGCAACTCAGTCCTATGAAAGCTCCCATCAGCCATTGTTGAGAGCGAGATTTGTTGCGTCTAGGTAAAGTCTGTAAATAAGCAATGCCCGCCAGACTGCTAGCGGCTCCTAAGGCAGTGGCGATTTCCCAGGGTTGGTGCCAGAGTCCAAAAGAGTCGATCGCCCAAAAATTCACTGGGATCAATAACAGCGCAGCAATTTGTAAGGTATTGGCTGTAAGTTTTAAGCCCTCTTGTCTTTTTGCCCAGCTCCCGGTTAGCCAAAAGCCGATCGTGTATAGCCACAGCAATCCATATTGCCCCCAGGCTGGGAAACGTGACCATTGGGTGGCCGCTAACACCCCCGAAGACAAGACTACTAAGAATACGCCTAAGAATAGCAACCAGCGCACGCTCAGTTCGTCTTTGAGGGTTTGCCAGATGCTTGGTGCTGCTGGCTCAGGTTCAACTGCTGGGCTGGCTGGAATTGGCTCGGGTTCGGTGTAGGCGATTGTCTCTGGAGCATAGGGTGTGACGGGCAGCCTTTCACTCAAACAGGCACTGGCAATTTGTTTGATCTGTTCAGTATCGAGCATTCCCAACTGCAACATCTGCTCTAAGGTAGCCAAGAGCTGTGGATCATCGGGGGTGATCTGTAGCTCTAGCCAAATTGATTTGTGGGGTAACTTAGGCATAAGCGGGAGAAATTGGGTTGTTTCTTATCCTCCAGCAGATTGACCAGGAAGTCCCGAGTGCTTATGATACTTTCTCGATCGGCACAAGCGGCCAATCAAGAACCTATGTTTGTTATCCATGAATCTAGAAACCAAGTTGTCGAACTAATCGCGAAAGTGACATAGACGTTTAGGACTGTGCAATGATTTGGGCGTTCAAAAATGTAAAAATTTGAGCCAAGTCCAAGATTCCGGCTAATTCTGCCCGCTCCTCGTCGTTCAACTTATTCATTTTAAGCCGATCGTTCAAATCATCTAACCGACTTTGTAGCGTTTCTGAAAACTTATATAAGTAAAGATTGCGGACTTTTTCTAACCGAACGTCAGTTGTTACCCAAGAGGAGGGCTTTACCATGGTTTCAGTGATCATCAGCCTTAACTAGATTAGGGTAGACCCATTATATCGAATTTTTGATGATCGCTACTTTTGTTGATTTGTTCAGATTTTAATTGCACGCTCCTTAACCCATTGCTCAAATAACGGAATTTCAATATGGTGATGGGTTGGTTCCCATATGGTATTGGTTCGATTTTCGGACTGAGATGCTTCGATACCTTCGTTAATGCGCTCAATGACGTGGTAGCGCATTAATCTACGACTAGCTACTGTTGTTGCTTCGTCGCAAATTATTGGGGACTGAGAATTTCCTCGGGCGAGAGCTAGTAGTAAGTTTTGACCTGCTGCGACTTCGCTGGGGGTGGTGCCGGTGAATTCTGTCCAGATGTTGGTGAAGTAGGGTTCACCGTTGGTGAAAGCGTTTTGAATGGCAGCCTGTAGCAGTTCGGTGGTGGCGGTTTGGGTTTTTTGGCGGTTGGCTTCGGTGACGAGGGCGAAGCCGATGAGTTGGAGGAGGTATGGTTGGCAGCGGGTGAGCTGGAGGATTTCGTCAACGATGCCGAGATCGTAGCGGAGGGTGAATTCGGGGTCGGGGTTGAGGAGGAGGTCTTCGGCTTCGGCGGGTTCGAGGTAGTGCATTTCCATGGGGACGACGCTGATGAAGTAGTTACTCCAGCGAGGGCCGAGTTCTTCGAGGGTTTGTACGCCAGAGAAGAGGAAACCTAGTCGATCGTCGTGTTGGATCATGCTGCGCAGTTGGTCGAAA
>JANOXZ010000702.1:0-6183 GCA_031418695.1 Synechococcales cyanobacterium VAR_35_metabat_10 | reverse complement strand
ACAGAAACAGGATTTTACTATGACTTCGATCGAGAGCAGCCTTTCACACCCAGTGACTTGGCCAAAATTGAAAAAAGAATGAGGTGGATTATTAAGGCTAACTTGCCAATTGTTAGGGAAGTAGTCGATCGACAGCAGGTTTGCGCCGAAATCAAGTTGATGAATGAACCATACAAGCTAGAGATTTTGGATAGAATTGCCACTAATGAAACCATTACTCGCTACTTTGTAGGTAATACCAACAATCTTGCCCGATCCGCTACCGACCCTGCCAAACAAAAGAATCCTAACTGCTGGTGGGATTTATGCGCCGGACCACATTTAAACTCTACAGGCGAAATTGCCTCCGATGCTTTTGCCTTAGAAAGCTTGGCTGGAGCCTATTGGCGCGGTGATGAAACAAATCCTCAACTACAACGAATTTACGGCACTGCCTGGGAAACAGCAGATCAGCTACAGGCTTATTTAACTCAAAAAGAAGAAGCCAAACGTCGTGATCATCGTAAAATAGGGCAAGATTTAGATCTTTTTAGTATTCAATATGATGCCGGTGGCGGTTTAGTGTTTTGGCATCCGAAGGGAGCCAGAATTAGATTGTTAATTGAAGACTACTGGCGTAAAGCACATTTAGATACTGGCTACGAGCTGCTCTACACCCCCCACATTGCTAACCTCGATCTCTGGAAGACTTCTGGCCATTTTGACTTTTATCAAGAAAGCATGTTCGACCAAATAGAAGTTGAGTCTCAGCAGTATCAAATTAGACCAATGAATTGCCCATTTCATGTACTGACCTACAAAAATCAGTTGCATTCTTATCGAGAACTACCTATTCGCCTAGCTGAGCTAGGTACTGTGTACCGCTATGAGCGATCAGGTGCACTACATGGGCTAATGCGGGTGAGGGGATTTACTCAAGATGATGCTCACATTTTCTGTTTACCCGATCAAGTTACTGCCGAAATTTTGGGTGTGCTGAATTTGACAGAGCAAGTTTTGTCGGATTTTGGCTTTACCAAGTACGAAGTATATCTTTCTACCCGCCCCGATAAGTCGGTTGGGGATGATGCTATTTGGGAGTTGGCTACTAATGCATTAATTGAGGCATTAAATGCCAAGAGCTGGAATTACACTATTGATGAAGGTGGCGGTGCATTTTATGGCCCCAAAATTGATATTAAAATTCAAGATGCAATCGATCGGCAGTGGCAATGTTCGACAGTTCAGGTAGATTTTAACTTGCCCGAGCGCTTTGACTTAAAATATGTAGCAGCAGACGATACTCGCCAACGGCCAATTATGATCCATCGAGCTATTTTTGGCTCTCTTGAGCGCTTTTTTGGGATTTTAATTGAAAATTATGCAGGAGATTTCCCCTTGTGGTTAGCTCCGGTGCAGGTGAGGATATTGCCGGTAATTAATGATTATTACGATCATGCTGTAATGGTTGCCGAACAGCTTAAGCAGCTAGGCTATCGAGTTGAGGTTGATCACAGCAGAGAGCGTTTGAGTAAGCAAATCCGCAATGCCGAACTAGCAAAAATCCCGGTAGTTGCAGTGATTGGTGAACGAGAAATAACTAGCAACACCCTTAGTATTCGTACCCGCAAAGTAGGAGATCATGGATCATTAACAATTATGGCACTTCATGAAAAAATGCAGCAGGTAATTATTGATAGGCAACAAATTTAGGTGAATTTATGACTAAACATACAATATTTGTCTGTAAATCCTGCGCTTATTCCTCGACTCAGCGGGAGCTTTTAGGTCAGCGAGGCGGGCAACACCTCTTAGATCAATTACAAAGCTTACAGCCAGTGTGGGAATTAGCGACAGAGTACTCGATCGAAACCGTTGAATGCCTGAGTGCTTGTAACCGGCGCTGTGTAGTGGCTTATGCTGCCCCTCACAAAACTACTCTTATGTTTGGTGATTTGCCTCCATTACAAAGTGCGATCAGCATTTTGCAGTTAGCACAGTTATACTACACCAGTTCAGATGGTCTAATTCCGCGCGTAGAGCGTCCAAAGCTACTCCAAAAGAGCATCTTGGCCAGAATTCCACCCCTGCCAGACCTTGTTCAAACAACACAATCTATATGACTAATATCAGCACTTTACCTGTCCCCGATACACTGGAACTTCCTAGTCAGGGAATGCCAGTCACAATTATCACGGGCTTTTTAGGCAGTGGTAAAACGACGCTGCTCAACCACATTCTTAGTAATGATCACGGCCTAAAAATTGCTGTACTGGTTAATGAATTTGGTGACATCAATATCGATAGTCAGTTGTTGGTCTCGATCGATGAAGATAAAATCGAGCTGACCAATGGTTGTATCTGTTGCACGATCGATAATAATTTGCTAGAGGCTGTTTATAAAATACTTCAAAAATATAAGCCTGGCGAAAAGGATAGCATTGACTATATGGTTGTCGAAACCACTGGGGTAGCCGATCCACTGCCGATCGTATTGCAATTTCTAGGTACAGACCTGCGCGACTTAACTCGGTTAGATGCAATTCTCACCGTAGTAGATGCTGAGACATTTACACCTGAGCAATATAATAGTGAAGCGGCCAAAAGTCAGCTTCTTTATAGTGATATTATCTTGCTCAACAAAATAGACTTGGTTTCTACGGCTCATGTAAATAGCCTAGAATCATATATTTATTCGATCAAAGACCATGCTAAAGTTTTACGATCGCAGTTTGGTGTAGTGCCACTACCCTTAATTTTAGATGTGAATTTTTCCCAGCTTGGTTCTTCTCCTCAAGTTTTAGCTGCACCTAAAAAAGCTACTGAAACTAGTCACCTAAATGTCGATGGGTTTACGTCAGTCTCATTTAAAAGCGATCGACCTTTTTCACTTAAAAAATTCCAACAGTTCCTAGATAACCAACTACCAGATACCGTCTTCCGGGCAAAGGGAATTTTATGGTTCGATGAAAGCCCTGCCCGCCACATCTTCCAGCTCAGTGGCCACCGTTTTCACCTCAATGATAGTGCCTGGGTGCCGACAGTATCGCCTTCAAATCAGTTGGTGATCATTGGACGCAGGTTAAATGCACTACAACTACAACAGCAATTAACCAACTGCTTAACAAAAAGCAGATAGTTTCAAAGATGATATTGAGACTGCTGGATTTCAACAGCATTCCGGCAGGCTCTGCGAGTGACCCTACTCTTTTTTATTTTTTCATGACTGCCTTGACAGCATCCTTACTTAAGTAGTAGGCTAATCCATAGAGTCAAATAATAAAAATAATAAAAATACAAGAGTAAAGTCTATGAATTACTTCAAAAACGGCATTTCGGTATTATTGACCGCGTTTACGGCTGCTTCTGCGGCTCTAATCGAGGTGCAGCCGTCTTTTGCTGACCTTTCACCTCCGGCAACTTCAAGTAGAACAGTTGTCAGCAGAGCAATTACTGAGAGCGAAGTTTTGTCTGCCCAAAAAGCCTGGGGAGAAGCTTTGATAGGCATTTCTACGACATATGATACCAGGGGCATCAAGGCAGCTAAAGCCTTAGCTGGAAAAGTAATTGATGAAGCCTATGGCTATCAGTACGGCCAGGTTCTTTTTAAACCAACGCTCACTGTGGCTCCACAAACTTTCCGCACAACTCGTGCCGGAGCTTTGTCCTACTTTGTAGGAGGTGACTCTTCCTTTCCGCAAGATCCTGGCTTTGCCCTGGGAAGCTGGCGCAAAGTAGAAATAAAGAATGCCGGAATTTTTATCTCTGGCGATACTGCTACTACCATGGGCAATGTAATTATCACCAACAAAGAAGGAAAGGTCACTACAGTTGATAAGACTTGGCAATTCGTTAAAGATGATAACGGCAAACTACGTATTATTCTGCATCACTCTTCATTGCCTTATGCACCGAAGTAAGTAAAGCTAACATTTTCCTGTGATTCAGGAATGACTGACGCAGGAAAACTGACTGGACTCAAGACTAATTGGGTACAATAACTACCTCGCTTGTGTAAATTAGCATCAAGCCCATAATCACCATCATCAAATTTTCGGCCACACTGATCATCCCCAAAGGAGTATTAGAATTACCCCCCACACAGGCGCAGTTAAGTGCCATTTTATCGATGTACACAGCTTTGACTACAGAAATCACGCCGCTGATGCCTACAGTAGTCGAGACTATTGCAGTTAGTAGTGGCGCAATTCCAGACAAAAATCCTAGGCCGATTGCCAGTTCCAGAAATGGATAGATTTTGCCATAAGGTCTAAATTTCCTAGTTACCAAATCATACTTACTAAAACTGTTACTAAATGCAGCTAAATTCATTAATTTGAGACTTGCTAGCATCGATAAAGATATGCCCATAAAGCCAGAAATTTTGAGCGATAGCGCCAATGTCATTAATCCGGCAGTAGAAAACAGCGCAATAATTGGGATGTATGAGGTCTTCATTCCTTCAGGAATGGCAGATAATCGCTCTGCTAAATCTGTATAGCCCCCCGTTCCAAGCCACAAAATACTTGTGGCGTAGTTGCTACTCGATACTTAGCCTTTAATTCATCGACCTCTTGCCTCGATCGCAATTTGATATCTTCAAAATTTAGCCCTCTATCTTGCAGTAGCTGCACAGCTTTTAGTCCCCACGGACATTCACTTTCAGTATTAGACATCCGATAGAGCTTGATCTGGCAGGAGTTCAAACTTAATTGATCCGACAGTTGGTGATTTTTCATCGTAAAAATAAATGAGGTGGTGAATTCAGCTTTAAATAGTGCCGATTCCCACCATTTAAAGCTGAAGAATTTATCTAGCTAGTGGAAATTTGGACTGTGACGAATTAAATTCATAAACTCTTGGCGAGTTCTGGCATCTTCACCAAACACTCCTTTCATTGCACTAGTCACTGTCCAAGAACCAGATTTTTGCACTCCACGCATCACCATACACATGTGGGTAGCCTCAATAACTACCGCTACACCCATTGGCTGTAACAGACCCTGCAAAGCATCGGCAATTTGGGCGGTGAGACGCTCTTGCACCTGCAAACGCCGCGCATACATCTCACAGATGCGGGCAATTTTAGAAAGACCAATTACCTTGCCATTAGGAATATAAGCCACATGGGCACGACCAATAATCGGCAAAATATGGTGTTCGCAGGAACTGAACAAATCAATATCACGCACCAGTACCATTTCACTGGCTTCTTCATGAAAGACTGCACCATTTAGCAGCTCATCTAAAGATTGCTGGTATCCAGAAGAAAGATATTTCAAAGACTTGACCACCCGCTTGGGCGTGTCGATTAAACCCTCTCGATCGGGGTCTTCCCCCATGCCTAGCAATAATGTCCTTACTGCCTGCATCATCTCAGCTTCCGTAACTGGCATTTCAGCCGTAGTGGTAATAGCCTTAGTACGCATGTCGTTAGTAGAAAGAGTCATAGTTAAAAATTAGGTAAGGTTAGAAACGAAGAGTCGTGCGGACAGTGCCAATTAAGGCACCTCCATTCGCACTATTGTGATCTGGGGCTGTGAGGTAAATTAAGCCCGGAGTAATGCTGAGGTTTTCATTAAGTTTGACCTGATAAAATCCCTCTAAGTGCAGAGAAGATCCGGTGTCAGCTACTGCGGTGCCTGTGGCTCCGCTTACTCGGGGTTCTTGGCCAATTACTAAGCCGCCCAAGTTGCCCTCACCGCCCAGATCGGGGAAAGCTGCCGTGACAGCCCAATTTAAGATATCTCGATCGCCAGCAGCATCACTATTTTTGTTGTAACCTACCCAGCCACCCAAAGCTAATTTAGGATTTACTTTGAATGAACCCTGCAAACCAAACATGTTGTTAGAGCCGCCAGGGTTGGCATTAGTACTACCAGTACCAGGAGCAGAATCTCGTGAATTTACGTAAGTTAATCCTATTTTAGTGTTTTCGTTAGGGTTAAAAGTAACTTGAGCGATCGCGCCGTAGCTACCTCCACCTAAGCCGCTGCCCACCGCAGGATTCGCCGCGTTGCTGGATAAATACCCCAAACTACCTTCAACTGTAGGGCTAAATTTGTGTCTAATACCGGCACCAGTTCCTGACACCAAATAATAAATGGATGGTCGATTACCAAAACGTGAAATTGAACCACTGCCACCATCTCCATCAAAATATGGATTGATTGAATCAGTGAAATCATCTGCACCAGCAGCATT